>NZ_VFTW01000029.1:0-63406 GCF_006440815.1 Mesorhizobium sp. B2-8-3 | reverse complement strand
GCACGAATCGTTCCATCAAAAGCTTGAATCACGACCAAGCCAAGATGGGAATCCTGAATATCAACAAACCTTAAAGCAGGTCGCGTGAAAAAGGATTCACGCGACCTGCTTTAAGCATGTCTTTGTCCCGAAACCGGGTCCACTTTCGGGAGACATGCTTTAAGCCCAAACAAAAAACCCGACGCGAGGCCGGGTTCTTCGTAGTTCGATGAGCGAAAAAGCTCAGGCGGCTTCTTCCTGTTCGGATTCTTCGTTGTCGGCCTTGGCGCCGCGCTTCGGACCCTTGTTGAGGTTGACCTCGATGAGGCGAACCGCCTCGGTCTCCGACATGCGGTTCACCGCGGCGATCTCGCGGGCCATACGGTCGAGCGCGGCTTCATAGAGCTGACGCTCGGAATAGGACTGCTCCGGCTGGTTGTCGGCGCGGTAGAGATCGCGCACCACTTCCGAGATCGAGATCAGGTCGCCGGAATTGATCTTGGCATCATATTCCTGGGCGCGGCGCGACCACATGGTGCGCTTGATGCGGGCGCGGCCCTGCACGACCTTCAGCGCGCGGTCGACATAGTCCTCTTCCGACAGCTTGCGCATGCCGATCGAGGTCGCCTTGGCGACCGGTACCTTGAGCCGCATCTTGTCCTTCTGGAAATCGATGACGAACAGTTCCAGCTTGTGACCCGCAACTTCCTGCTCGTCGATCGCCACGATCTGGCCGACGCCATGCGCCGGATAGACGATGAACTCGCCGGTCTTGAACCCGTGGCGGGCCGCGTTGGACTTCTTCTGCGGGGTGATCGTTGCCATTACGCCCTGAACTCCTTAGTTGTGCAACCGGCATCATGCCGGCTCGAACCGATGGGGTCGGCGATAGCCGACCATTAGCCGCGCAACAGGATGAACCACCGGAAAAGCAGGGACCGGCATACCGCACGAATGCGACCGCCTGCCCCAGATCGCTCTGGTCCGGATCTAAAAGCTCACCTTTCAGTGATTTGGGGCGTTAGCGCCATAAATCGACGTTGTGTCACCGGCATGTTTCGTTGATGTAACACAAAAAGTCGGAAGAATCAAGGTTTTGCTGCGTTCGCTAACGCCAAACGGGGTCGCTGCCTGTCAAGACAGCAACTGTATCGGTCGCGTTACGTCGCGTCATGCCGGCGTCGCCGGCGCCAGCATCAATCGCCTTCACCGGGCTCCGGCGAGAAATATTTCTCGAACTTCCCGGCCTCGCCGTCGAAGGTTTTGGCGTCCGCGGGCGGCTCTTTCTTGGCGGTGATATTGGGCCACTTCTCGGCGTATTCGGAATTGACCTGCAACCATTTGTCGAGGCCGCCCTCGGTGTCCGGCTTGATCGCGTCGGCAGGACATTCGGGCTCGCACACGCCGCAGTCAATGCACTCGTCGGGATGGATGACGAGCATGTTCTCGCCCTCGTAGAAACAGTCGACCGGACAGACCTCGATGCAGTCCATGTATTTGCATTTGATGCAATTGTCGGTCACTACATAGGTCATTGCAGGCTCCGGAACCTCCCGATTTGCTCGGCTTTTTCAGGTTGAGGTAACGCCTTTGCCGGCTGCTTGCAAGGGCAGCGCATTCGGGCACTGCCGGCCCCGGGGAATAGAATTCCAGCGGTCTCGCCGCTGGCGGTCCGGCTGGCCCAATTCAATCATCGCCGAGCAGGCGGTCGGT
The DNA here is from genome assembly GCF_006440815.1 of Mesorhizobium sp. B2-8-3. Classification (NCBI taxonomy): domain Bacteria; kingdom Pseudomonadati; phylum Pseudomonadota; class Alphaproteobacteria; order Hyphomicrobiales; family Phyllobacteriaceae; genus Mesorhizobium; species Mesorhizobium sp. B2-8-3. Next base: position 61,714 of record NZ_VFTW01000029.1, on the reverse strand, counting down.
CTGCCGCCGCTCGCGTTTGGTCGGGCGCCCGCTGCCGGCCTCGCGCAGGCCTGGAATGGCATCCGGAACCGCCTCGCCCTTGGGTGTCGGCGCCGGCGACATGTCCTCGTAAAGCAGCCGCGCCTCGTCGGCCGGACCGCGTCGCGTGCCGCAATTCAGCACCTTCCAGACCAGGATACGGCCCTCGAGCGTGATGGTGAGAACGTCGCCGGGCTTGACCAGATCGGAGGCCTGCGCTGCTTTGTCGCGATTGATGCGGACGCGCCCGGCGACGGCGACTTTCGCCGCCAGGGACCGCGATTTCACCGCGCGCGAAAAGAACAGCCATTTGTCGATGCGCTGACGGCCCTCTCCAACCATCGGGGCTAGCTTTGTTGGAGCGTGATCTTATCCGAAAACCGGTTCCCACTTTTCGCTGGCGCGGTCCTTCGGTTCGGGATCATGCTGGCTCTTTGATGGAGCATGATCTCGCCCGAAAACCGGGTCCCACTTTTCGGGATCATGCTCGAACCTATTTCTTCAGCTGGTCGCGCAAGGCGGCGAGCTTGGCGAAGGGCGAATCCGGATCGAAGCGCTGCGGGCGCTCCTCGCGCGGCTTGCCCTGGAAGGCCGGCTTGCCGCCCTGGGCGTTGCCCTTGCCGTCCTGCCTGTTGCCCTTCCATTCGGGCCGGCCCTCGCGGCGGCCCCCCTCGTGGCGATCCGGCCGTTCGCCTTGCGGCCTGCCTTCGCGCCGTTCGCCAACTTCGCGCCGTTCGCCGGTTTCCGGCCTGGGCTTGAACTTCGAGCGGTCGAAGCGCGGCTTGCCGGCGCCGTCGCGCTGCTCGCGGCGGCCTTCCTGGGCGGGGCGATCGCCGGGCTGGCCGGCAGCGGCGCCAGGCTGGCCATCGCGCGCGGGCTGGCCGCCACGCGGACGATTGTCGCGACGGTTGTCGTGGCGATGGCGCAGACGCTGATGGTCGAAGCGCGCCTGGCGCCACAGAAGGACAGGCTTCGGCTCTTCAGTCTCGGCCGCGGTTTCGGCTTCCGTCGTCATTTCAGTCGATGCGGGGGTCTCGCTCGTGGCCGGGGTTTCGGTCTGCGAGGACTCGGCCTGAGCCGAAGGCACGCCTTCCTCCGTCACGGCCTCGCCGGCCGGCTCATCGCTTTGCGCTGCCGGTTCGCCTGCCGCTGCGGTTTCCGTAGCTTCCGCGGTCAGTGTCTCCCGTCCGATTGTTTCGTCGACAGGCTCCGCCGCGCTCTCGGCCGGGGTTTCGGTCCGCGAGGACTCGGCCTCAGCCAAGGGCACTCCTTCCTCCGTCACGGCCTCGCCGGCCGGCTCATCGCCTTGCGCCGCCGGTTCGCTTGCCGCCGCGGTTTCCGTGGCTTCCGCGGCCAGAGTTTCCTGTCCGATTGTTTCGTCGACAGGCTCCGCCGCGCTCTCGGCCGGGGTTTCCGCGGCATGGATTTCGGTGCTGTCCGTCTCCGGGCTCTCGCCGGACGTTGCCACGGTGGCGGCCTCGGGGGCGGGCGCCTCCGTCGCCTGCGCAGCGCGAGCGGCCTCTTCCGCGGCGAGCTTGGCCGCGGCCGCTTCACGGGCGGCGTCGTCCTGCGCGTCGAGCTTCGCTTTCACCTCGGCGGCCGGCTTCGCCTCGGAGCGATAGCCGAGACCCTTGAGGATCTCCTCCATGTCGTCGGCGGTGGCGCCGAGGATCGACATCATCGGCGGCGTCACCATGAAGGCGTGGCCGTCATAGGCGCCGTCCGGACGCTGGCCGAGGCCAGGCTTCCAGTTGGTCGCCGGGCGGATGAGGTCGGCGAGCCTTTCCAGGATGTCGACGCGCACGGCGCGGCGGCCGAGATTGCGGTAGCCGGCGAGCTTGTAGAAGGTCTTGTCGAAGGCCGGGTCAATGACCACGGAGGTGCGGCCGGAGGCCAGCGCATGCACCACGTCGCCGAAGCCCGGCTTGTCCTTGCCGTCATTCTTCAGCGCCCAGAGCAAGGTCACCAGGCCGGCCGGCGCCGGCTTGATCAGCGCCGGCACGAAGACATGGTAGGCGCCGAAGCGCACGCCGAGGCGGCGAAGTGCCGCGCGGCCTTCCTGGTCGAGAGACTTCATCTCCTCCGCGATGTCGCGGCGATTGATCAGGCCGAAATGCTCGACCAGCTGGAAGGCGATGCCGCGCGCGATGCCGGTGAGTTGGTCGGCATTCTTCAAGTCGACCAGCGGCTTCAAAAGCGACTCGATCTGGAAATTGACGAAACGCTCGGCGCGCGCCGCGACCTTGTCGCGGGCAGGCCCGGTCAGCTGCTCGTCGGCAAGCAGGATCAGGCGCGGCTTCAGCGCCTCGTCGCCGGCGACCAGCGTACCGATCGGCGCGCCGATCCAGCGCAGGACGCCGTCCGAGCCCAAAGCCAGGTCGCCATTGGCGCAAGCGGCAAAGCGTTCGGCGCGCGCCTCGAACTCGGCCGCGAGCGCCTTCTGGGCGGCGGTGCGCACCGCCTTGGCGTCCTCGCCGCCGGCGCTCTGGTCGGCGGTGAAGCGGAACCCCTGCAGCTCGCCGACATGATGGCCTTCGACGAGGACGGTTCCGGTAGGGCTGATTTCGGCTTCAGGCATGGTATTTTCTCTAAGGCGCCGCATGAGGACGGAAGTCCTGCGGTCTACGAAGCGTTTCGTCAACCGCTCATGCAGCGCATCCGACAATCTGTCTTCGATTTCGCGCGTCTTTTCCTGCCAGTGTAGCTGATCGGCCAGCCAGCCGGGGCGGTTGGAGACGAAAGTCCAGGTGCGGATCTGCGCGATCCGGTGCGAGAGCGTGTCGATATCGCCGTCCGTCGTGTCGGCGCGCCGCACCTGCTCGGCCATGTAATTCTCATCGACATGGCCGTGACGCGCAAGGTCCATATAGATCGAGGCGACGAGGTCGGCATGATGGGCCGGCGCGATCTTGCGGTAGTCCGGCAGGGCGCAGGCTTCCCACAGCAGCGCCACGCGCTCCTTGCCGGTGGCCAAAGCGCGGATGTCGCCGTCGCGCGACAGATGCTCCAGCGCCTGCGCGTCCACGGCCGGCAGCGCGCGGGTCAGCCCTTCGACCGGCGCATTGGCCTCGATCGAGCGTTTCAGCGCATCGAGGCTGGAAAAGTCGAAATCGGCGGTGCGCCACTGCAGCACCTTCACCGGGTCGAAGTCGTGTCCCTCGATCTTGGCGACCAGATCCTCGTCGAACGGATCGACCTGGCCGGTGACGCCGAACGTGCCGTCGCGCAGGTGCCGGCCGGCACGGCCGGCGATCTGGCCAAGCTCGGCGGCGGTCAGGTTACGGTATTGGTAACCGTCGAATTTGCGGTTCTGGGCGAAGGCGACATGGTCGAGGTCGAGGTTCAGTCCCATGCCGATGGCGTCGGTGGCGATGAGATAGTCGACATCGCCGGACTGGAAGATCTCCACCTGCGCGTTGCGGGTGCGCGGCGAGAGCGCGCCGAGGACGACGGCCGCGCCGCCCTGCTGGCGGCGGATCAGCTCGGCGATGGCGTAGACCTCGTCGGCGGAGAAAGCGACGATAGCGGTGCGCCGCGGCAGCCGGGTGAGCTTCTTCGAGCCGGCATAGGCAAGGTGCGAAAGCCGCGGCCGCGTCACCACCGACACGCCCTTCAACAGGCGCTGCAGGATGCCGTGCATGGTGGCAGCGCCGAGAAGCAGCGTTTCCTGGCGGCCGCGCAGATGCAGGATGCGGTCGGTGAAGATATGGCCGCGTTCGAGATCGCCGGCGAGCTGCACCTCGTCGATGGCGACGAAGGTGGCGTCGGTTTCGCGCGGCATCGCCTCGACGGTGCAGACCGAATATTTCGCCCCGGCAGGCACGATCTTCTCCTCGCCAGTGATCAGCGCCACCTTGTGGGCGCCGACCTTCTCGCAGACCCGGGCATAGACTTCGCGGGCGAGCAGCCTGAGCGGCAGGCCGATGACGCCGGTCTCATGCGCGACCATGCGCTCGATGGCGAGATGGGTCTTGCCGGTGTTGGTGGGCCCCAGCACGGCCGTCACGTCGCGGCCCGAAAGGATCAGCGGCTGGGAGTGTTTCGGCTGGATGTTCATCGGCTCGGAAATAAGGTTTCTGCCGCTTGTAGTCTGAAGCACGGCGGTGCCGCCGCGTGTGACAGGCGACACATAGGGACTTCGGGCGCGAAGCGAAAGCGGAATGTTCCTTTGGGGACAGGCAGAGCGGACCGGGGTGGGCAAAATCGGTCGTTGTTAACGGCTGGAACGAGTCTGGAACGAATCAGCGACGAATCGCTGACTCGTTCTGATTCAGGTTTTGTTCACGGCTATATGTGGGTTTTTTGACGGCGAGTCTCACCACATGCTGGATCGCTGAATTGGCCCGATTCCTGCGTGGCCCCGTCTGACCGAGACTGTCGTTAACTTTTGCCGGGCAACGGTCGCGGTCGACTTGAGCCTTGCCCTCAAAGTTATGAAATTATTGATTTTTCTTAATCGCCTTTAACGGATTCGGTGACGTTTGCGCCGTCCGCCGTTAACTTTCCGGCCAAAGCCAGAACGAATCGGCGACGAATCAGCGATCCGGTTATTTTCCCGGTTTGTTCACCCCTAGATATGGTGTTATCCACAGCTTACCCACCGAGAATTCACAGCTTGTTGGCGGAGTTGCGCACAAAGGAGGCTGCTGCCGTTAACCTTTGCGTGCCGAATTGAGGCAAGGTGTCGCGCCGAGCTTGTCGACGGGGCAAAAAGGCGGCTCCGATGTCGGGGCCGCCTCGGCGCAAAAAGGGTATCAGGCGAAGTTGGGTATCAGGCGAAGTACTGGCCGCCATTGGCGGTGATGGTCGAGCCGGTGATGAAGCCGGCCTCGTCGGACGCCAGGAAGACGACGCAGCGCGCGATCTCTTCCGGCTCGCCGAGGCGGCCAACCGGGATCTGCGGGATGATGCGCTCGGTGAGCACCTTTTCGTCGATCGCCTTGACCATTTCGGTCGCGATATAGCCGGGGCAGATGACGTTGACGGTGATGCCCGCGCGCGCGCCTTCTTGGGCAAGAGCCTTACTGAAGCCGATATCGCCGGCCTTGGCGGCCGAGTAGTTGACCTGGCCGGCCTGGCCCTTCTGGCCGTTGATGGAGGAAATGGTGATGACGCGACCGAACTTGCGGTCGCGCATGCCGCTCCACAGAGGATGCGTCATGTTGAAGACGCCGGAGAGGTTGGTGTCGATGACTTCCTTCCACTGCGCGGGCGTCATCTTGTGGAACATGGCGTCGCGGGTGATGCCGGCATTGTTGACCAGCACCCCGACCGGTCCGAGATCGGCTTCGATCTGCTTGATGCCGGCGGCGCAGGCCTCGTAGTCGGCGACGGACCATTTGTAGACCGGGATGCCGGTCTCGGCCTTGAATTTCTGCGCCGCCTCGTCATTGCCGGCATAGTTCGCCGCGACGGAATAGCCGGCGTTCTTCAAGGCGACCGATATCGCCGCGCCTATGCCGCGCGATCCGCCCGTGACGATTGCTACCTTGCTCATGTGGTCCTCCCTTTAAAATCGTCTGAGCGAATAGAGAGTAGCGAATAGCGAGTAGGGTCCGATGTCCCGCCGCGCGACGCTTCTTCTTCCCTATTCGCTACTCCCTATTCGCTACTCGCTGAGCTCACAGCGCTTCCACGCACATGGCCACGCCCATGCCGCCGCCGATGCACAGCGTGGCGAGGCCCTTCCTGGCGCCGCGGCGGCGCATCTCGTGGACCAGCGTGTTGAAGACGCGGGCGCCCGAAGCGCCGATCGGATGGCCGATGGCGATGGCACCGCCATTGACGTTGACGATCGAGGGATCCCAGCCCATGCCCTTGTTGACGGCGCAGGCCTGCGCGGCGAACGCCTCGTTGGCCTCGACGAGATCGAGGTCCTTGACCGACCAGCCGGCCTTTTCCAGCGCCCGCTTCGAGGCGGGGATCGGCCCCGTGCCCATGATCGCCGGATCGACGCCGGCGGTCGCCCAGGATGCAATGCGCACCAGCGGGGTGATGCCGCGCCGGGCGGCCTCGGCCTCGGTCATCAGCAGCGCGCCGGCGGCGCCGTCATTGATGCCGGAGGCGTTGGCGGCGGTGACCGTGCCGTCCTTGTCGAAAGCGGGCTTCAGCTTGGTCATGGCGTCGAGCGTCGCGCCATGGCGGATATACTCGTCCTGGTCGACTGTTGTGTCGCCCTTCTTGCCCTTGATGGTGAAGGCGACGATCTCGTCCTTGAACCTGCCGGCCTTCTGCGCGGCCTCGGCCTTGTTCTGCGAGGCCAAGGCGAACTCGTCCTGGGTTTCGCGGGTGATCTGGAACTGGCGGGCGACGTTCTCGGCGGTGTTGCCCATATGATAGCCGTTGAAGGCATCCCAAAGGCCGTCCTTGATCATGGTGTCGATCATCTTGTAGTCGCCCATCTTGACGCCGGCGCGCAGGTGCTCGGCGTGCGGTGACATCGACATCGATTCCTGACCGCCCGCGACGATCACCTTGGCGTCGCCGGTGGCGATCTGCTGCATGCCGAGCGCGATGGCGCGCAGGCCCGAGCCGCAAACCTGGTTGAGACCCCAGGCGGTGGTCTCCTTCGGCAGGCCGGCATTGATCGAGGCCTGGCGAGCCGGGTTCTGCCCTTGCGCGGCGGTCAGCACCTGGCCGAGGATGACCTCGTCGACTTCCGCCGCCTCGACATTCGCCCGCGCCAGCAGTTCCCTGATGACGACGGCGCCGAGCTCATGCGCGGGCGTTGCGGCGAAACTGCCGTTGAAGGAGCCGACCGCGGTGCGGGCGGCGCTGGCGACGACGATGGAATTGGAAGCGGACATTTTCTTCTCCAGACTTCGAGGTGTCGTATTTTCGAGATCGCTTTAGGACTTTCTTGCCCGTTCGAAACCCTGAGTCAAACCGGAAATGGGCATGACCGCCATGCGCGGCAAGCAGAGCGCGCGCCAGTCGCGGTAACGTGACGTTGGCCATGCGGCGGATTTTGCAATGGCTGTGCAGCATTAATTGATGCCGCAGTGCACAAACCGCTTGGAATTGTGACGCTTTTGCGCGTATCTTGGTTAAAGGGCGCAATCGTTACCGGCCGCTTACTCCTAGAGGTGCCGGTGTCCTGGGGAGGATACGGATGGCCGCAAAAGACGACCCGATCGTCATCAAGAAGTATGCCAATCGCCGGCTCTACAATACCGGCACAAGCACCTATGTGACGCTCGAGGACTTGGCCGAGATGGTCAAGAAGGGCGAGGAGTTCACGGTCCAGGATGCAAAGACCGGCGATGACATCACCCACCCGGTGCTGACGCAGATCATCTTCGAGCTGGAGAACAAGGAAGGGCAGAACATGCTGCCGATCCCGTTCCTGCGCCAGCTCATCTCCTTTTACGGCGATCAGATGCAGATGATCGTGCCGAGCTTCCTCGAACAGTCGATGATCGCCTTCTCCAAGGAGCAGGAGCGGTTTCGCGAGCAGCTCAAGGGCGCCTTCGGCAAGACGCCGATCGACATGATGAAGACGCCGATGAAGGCGCTCGAGGAACAGACGCGACGCAATGTCGAGATGTTCCAGAACGCCATGCGCATGTTCACGCCGTTCCCGCCCGCCGGCGGCAATTCGGCAGCACCGGCCGAGCCGCCGAAGAAGGAAGAAAAGGGCGACGATCTGCAGGAATTGAAGGCGCAGATTGCGGCCATGCAGCGCAAGCTGGACACGATGTCCTGACGGGTGGTGGCTGTCGTTGATGGTCGTCGCTGCGCCTGAGATTAGCCGAACCGACCCATCCCTTCGTCATCCTCGGACAGGTTTTGACCGAGACCGATACTTACTTACGGTGGAAATTTGAGGCCGAACAGTTCCGGTGTCGCTTATGGTGCCGATTTGAAGAAGACCGAGGCCGCCGAAAGGCGGCTTTTGGCGTTTCGCGACAGATTAGGCTGTCGAGGCTGCGGACGGGAAGCGCTCCAGCTCCTGCACCGCCTGACCGGCCTTCAACCGCATCGACCGGTTGAAGGCCGGTTCAAGGGCCGCCCCAAAGTCCCACCCTCGAAACTCCCGGCCCGGCCGAGCAACAAAGCTCCGAGAGGCGCGTCCTCACCGATTGTGGGCCGTCTACCCTCCTGAATTCGATTCGGATAGGTGACCTCTTCACCCGTCACCGGATCACGTCCGGGCTAATATTTGGCCGACAAATCGACGCGCCTCGTCTTCAATGGCCATAACGGTGCCCGACCGGCGCGTGGATGCAAAATCGAGCCCGGCAAAATAGATTCCGGGAATCGGGGCAACGCCGTCTTCGTGAACCGGCTGGCCTCGCTTGTCGAGAACACCGGGTACATCGATCCAACTGAAATCGCCCTGGAAGCCGGTGCACCAGACAATCGCTGAAATGTTCCGCTCTACGAGATCGAGCGACAGAATGGGGCGCTGGGGTAGGCGCGGAGCGACTGCCTCCGCCTCCTCCTCAACGGGTGCGGGGGCATCGAGACCGCTGCGTTCGATAAACTCATCGATACGTTTTTTGAATTGCGCGGAAATCTCGTCGCCGAACCGAATATTCCCAACAAGGTCGTCGGCGAAGACAGGCTGGCCGTTCTCCACGCCGAGAAATCGTCCGAGCAGCATGACGCCTTGGGCGCTGAGAGATTGCAGACTTATCGTGTGCAAAGCGCCAATCAGGGGCCTGCTGGCAACGCGACCGGAGGGATCGACGAAATCCTTGCGCGGCGCATCGACCAATCCGGTCTTCACCATCCATACGACAATGTCGCGCCCGCGATAGCATCGCGGCAGGCGGCCAATATGGCCCGTCGCAAGATAGGTCTCCCTGCCTGCCAGAATCAAATCTTCGGCGATTTGACTGCCAGACTGCGCACTGCCGATGACAAGGATAGCTCCGGCGGGAAGGTCGTCGGCACTACGGTAGTCAGAGGCATCGAGCTGTACTGGGCCATCCGTCAACGCGGAGGCGGAAACTGGTCGACGCGGACGGTTCAAGCTGCCGCTGGCGACAACCACGTTTTTCGCCCGCCACGTCTGCTCCGGCGTCACAATGTGAAAGAGCCCGTCACTTGATTTCAGTTTTGTGACCGAGATGCCGTTACGAACCGGGAGTTGGTAGCGCCGCGCATAGTCTTCAAGGAGAGTCGCAAACTCTATATGCGTCATAAATCCTTCTGGGTCCGGGCCATCGTAACGATCGCCCGGCATCACGCTGTACATGTTGGGAAGATTGAAGTGGAACGAGTCCCAACGCTGGGTCCGCCAGGTTTCGCCGATTCGCCCGCGTTCAAGGACGCAATGCCGCGTATCGGATTGGGCAAGCATATAACTGACGCCGAGGCCGGCCCATCCAGCGCCCACAACCACGGCATCCAGAACGCCCATTTCGTTCATGGCCGCCCCCAATGGCCATCGTTCATCTCGTCACCATCCTTCCGACAGCCCCTCGCACGCGCTGGGCGCGCGGTAACCGACCGCGGGCCAGCCCGCGATGCGCGGCGACCTGTCTCCTGCTTGGACGAGCTTGCCCCGACGCCTCGCATGCGAATACTCCACAAAATGTAGTATCTTGCGTTGATACGCTGACAGAAGGAGCGGGCCGTTGAGAAGTTACGGGCAGTTCTGTCCCATTTCCAAAGCCGCCGAGATATTCTGCGAGCGCTGGACGCCATTGATCCTGCGCGACCTCGGTAAGGGCGTTTCGCGCTTCTCTGAACTTCAACGCGGTGTTGCGCGGGCGTCTCCGACCCTCCTTTCCAAGCGCCTCAAACAACTGGAGGCGGAGGGACTTGTTGAGCGGCGCCTACCGGAATCAGGGCGCGGTTGGACTTACCACCTCACGGCGCCGGGCCAAGATCTGATGCCGCTGGTGCACGCGCTCGGCGTCTGGGGTCAACGGTGGTCTCGCCGAGAGCTAATGGATCATGAACTCGATGCTGGTCTGCTTCTCTGGGCAATTGAAAGGGGCGCGCATCCGGATGCCTTCGGAGCACGGCGTTCGGTCGTGAAGCTTACGTTCCGCGAGCGACCGGCTCGCTGGCGCCACTACTGGTTTGTCGGCGAGAATGGCGCGACGCAGCTCTGCATCACTGATCCTGCGTTTGATGTCGATCTCTACCTAACCACGACCTTGCGCGACATGATCTACGTCTGGCGCGGTGATCTTCCACTTCACGCCGCGCTCAGCCAAAGCAGGATCGAAGCGATCGGCAGCGCCCGAGCAAGATCGGCCCTGCCACGTTGGCTTGCCAGGTCCAAGTTTGCCGACGTGAAGTCCGAGCGAGTAGAGAGGCGTGTCGCAAAGAGTCCCAAGGCGGCCTAAGCAGCATTGCGTTGGCGGGCCAAGGCGTCTGCACTTTGCCGATGCGATGATCTCGGGCAAAGCCTCCAATATGGCGATGCCGCCCTGCCATTGCCTGTTCCGTTTCTATGTCTCGGAGGGCCGGCTCTCCTGCCAGCTTTACCAACGCTCGGCCGATATCTTCCTCGGCGTGCCATTCAACATCGCTTCCTATGCCTTGCTCACCATGATGGTGGCGCAGGTGACCGGGCTGAAGCCCGGCGATTTCGTCCACACACTGGGCGACGCGCATCTTTATTCGAACCATTTCGAGCAGGCGCGCGAGCAGATGCTGCGCACGCCCAAAAACCTTGCCGACGATGTGGATCAATCCGGAGGTGAAAGACCTCTTCGCCTTCCGCTTCGAGGATTTCCGGCTTGAGAACTATTTCGCGGATGCGAGCATCAAGGCGCCGATCGCCGTCTAGAGTCCCCGATAGCGCGGCAGCCACACGCTCCGCCCCAGGATGACGACCTCAAACGCGTTCCGGCTGATCTCCAAGGTCATCATCCCGCGCCAATTGGTCCGTCATAGCGGGCGCGGGGCCTGATCAGCCTGTTGCTTGTCACCTGCTCGACGGCATGCGCGGTCCAGCCGACACTGCGGCCGAGCGCGAACAGGCGGAACGGGGCGTCGGCGGGCAGGCGCAGGCCGCGCGTCATCGCGGCCAGCGCGAAATCGATGTTCGGATGCAGCCCGGTCGCGGCAAGAACCGCCTTGCGCAGTTGCAACAGGCCGTCATCGATCCTGAAATCGGAAAACAGCCCCTCGGCGCGCGGATCGCCTTCGGGGTAGAGCGGGTGGCCGAAGCCCGGCAGCGGCCGGTCGTGGGCGAGCCAACGGGCGATCGCCTCGTCAGCACCCAGCCGCTCGGCGTCCTCGACCAGCGCGATCGCCGCCGCGCCCGCGCCGCCATGGCGCGGGCCGCTCAGCGTCGCGAGACCGGCGAGCAGGCAGGCGGCGACCGGCGCGCCGGTGGAAGCCGCGACGCGGGCGGCGAAGGTCGAAGCGTTGAGCTCGTGATCGGCGAGCAGCACCAGCGCCTTGCGGATGAGTTTTGCCCCCGTGGCGTCCACCGACCAGCCCTGCGCCAACCTGTCATGCACCGGCTCCGATCCCGGCGTGGCGCCGAGCGCTGTGGCCAGCGCGCTGGTGGCGGCGGCGCCGTCCTGCTGCAGCATGGCCGGCCTGCGGCCGAGCGAAGGCCAGCCTTCGGCAGCCAGCGCCGATAGCCTGGCAAATGCCGTTGGCGTGCCGCTTTGCCGGGCAGCCGAGGGGGTCAGCGAAGCGAACGACACCGGACGGTCGGAAGCCCACAGCAGTTCGGCGGTCTCCTCGAGCGTCGCCGTCGCCGAAAGCTCCACCGCGTCCCTGCCGCGATAGACGAGGCGGCCATGCAGCACCGTCGAGATGGAGGTGGCGATCGCCGGCTCGCCCCAGGCGATGGCGCTTTCGGCGATCGCCTGCGGGCTCCTTCCGCGGTTGCGGCGCGTGGCGAGCGCTGCGATGTCGTCGGCGCGGTACTGGCTGCGGCGCGGGTCGGCGTCGTCCGGCTTCATGCCGATGCGGCCGCGGCTGACATAGGCATAAAGCGTCTGCGGCCGGACGTTCAGCCGCTCCAACGCTTGCTCCCGCGACAGCCATTCCGTCATTTGCCGCCTTACATTGATTATCTTGATCAAGATTGATGCATTGATTGCGCAGCATTAATTGCAATGCACAAAAGGTCAAGGAGACGATCATGGCGAATGGGCTCGATGATGTTGTGGCGGCCGACACGGTGCTTTCCGACGTCGACGGTGTAGGCGGGCACCTGACCATCCGCGGCCATTCGCTGATGGAGCTCGCCGGCCATTGGCGCTACGCGCAGGTGGTCCGGCTGTTGTTCGACGGCTTCTTCGACGACCTTCCCAGCGATGCCGAGCTGGCGAAGGCGATCGGCAAGGCGCGGGTGGAAGTATTTGATCGTGTGAAACCGATGCTTGCGCAGCTGGCGCCGCTCGATGTCTATAGCGGCATGCGGGCCGGCATGGCCGTCCTGTCGGACGGTGACGGGCTTGCCGACGCGCTGCGGCTGATCGCGGCACCGGCGGTGCTCACGCCGGCGCTGCTGCGCCTCGGCCGGGGCGAGACGCCGATCGCTCCCGACGAAAATGCCGATCATGCCGGCGACATGCTGCGGATGCTTGCCGCCACCGCCTCGCCGGCGCTTGCCAAGGCGCTGGACAGCTATCTGGTGACGGTCTGCGACCACGGCCTCAATGCATCGACCTTCGCGACCCGCGTGGTGGCTTCTACCCAGGCCGGCCTGACCTCGGCGGTCCTGGCCGGGCTCGGCGCGCTGAAAGGGCCGCTGCATGGCGGCGCGCCCGGGCCGGTGATTGAGATGCTGGATGCCATCGAGGCGAGCGGCGACGCCACCGCATGGCTGCGCAACGAGATCGCGCATGGCCGGCGCATCATGGGTTTCGGCCACCGCATTTATCGTGTGCGCGATCCGCGCGCCGACGCGCTGAAGGCCGTCGTGCGGCAGCTCGGTTCCCGCAACGAGGCCGGCAGCCGGCTGGCCTTCGCCGAGACGGTGGAGCAGGCGGCGCTCGAAGTGCTTCGCATCGCCAAGCCGCAACGCTCGATCCAGACCAATGTCGAGTTCTACACCGCGCTTCTCCTGGAAGCGGTCGGCTTCCCGGAAGAGGCATTCTCCAACGTCTTTGCCGCCGGCCGCGTCGCCGGCTGGATCGCCCACGCCCGCGAACAGCAGGCGACCGGACGGCTGATTAGGCCGCAGTCGCACTATGTCGGGCCGGTGCCGGATCTCGTCGCCTGAGGGTAGTTCCTCGCCCCACTTCGTCTACGGCATGCACACATTTCCAAGCGGCTGGCCTTTGGCGATAGCGTGTATGGCAGCTTGGCGCATGCATTGGCTAATGTAGCGCTGATCGACCCCCACTCCGTCTCGGCTTCGCCGAGCCACCTCTCCCCCGATCGACGGGGTAGAGGAAAGGCGCCAAGCTTTTTGCCGTCAATGCTCGTCCAGCAACGCTCCCTTCCTTTCCCTCCGGAGGGGGGAAAGGTGGCGCTGCGAAGCAGCGACGGATTGGGGGAACCACGTGGCAATCAAGCCTCAGGTCTGATCAGTCACGCCAGTCACAGCATGCTGTAGCCCACTTCGTGGGGCGAGGAAAATCCATGATCACGCTTGTGTGTTCGTGTTCTTGCCTTGGTCCGCCCTTATATGCTGCACTGCAACATAGGCTGACTGCGCCGGCTCCGACCAAATGACGCGGCGGTAGGCCGGCGCATCGAGACAAGGAACGCCATGGCGAAGAACGGCAAGGCGGAGGAAAAGAAGAAGATCAACATTGCCCTCCAGGGCGGCGGCTCACACGGCGCCTTTTCCTGGGGCGTGCTCGACCGGCTGCTGGAGGATGGGCGGCTGGAGATCGCGGCGGTGTCCGGCACCAGCGCCGGCGCCATGAACGCGGTGGCGCTGGCCGACGGGTTTGTCCGGGGCGGCGTGGAAGGCGCGCGAAAAAAGCTCGATGATTTCTGGCGGGCGGTGGCCTCGAAGGGCCGTTTCAGCCCGGTGCAGCGCATGCCCTGGGACGTGGTCTGGGGCAACTGGTCGATCGAGAACACACCCGGCTATGTCTTCTTCGACACGATGTCGCGGGTGTTCTCGCCCTATGTCGCCAATCCGCTCGGCCTCAACCCGCTACGCGATGTGGTCGAGAAGGAGATCGATTTCGACAACGTGCGCGCCTGCAAGTCGATGGAACTGTTCATCTCGGCGACCAATGTCGAAACCGGGCAACTGCGCGTCTTCTCCGACGGCGAGATCGACCTCGACACGGTGATGGCCTCGGCCTGCCTGCCGCAGCTGTTCCAGGCGGTCGAGATCAAGGGCGTGCCCTATTGGGATGGCGGCTATGGCGGCAATCCGGCGCTCTATCCGTTCTTCAAGACGGCGGCGACGGAGGACGTGCTCCTGGTGCAGATCAATCCTGTGGTGCGCGAAGGCACGCCGAAGAGCGCCAACGAGATCCAGAACCGCATCGACGAGATCACCTTCAACGCCGGGCTACTGCGCGAATTCCGCTCGATCGCCTTCGTCAAGGAACTGATCGCGGCCGGGCGCCTGCCGCATGGCGAATATCGCGACATCCGCATGCACCGCATCGATGCCGACGAGGCCTTCAAGGACCTGTCCGCCTCGTCCAAGGTCAATGCCGAATGGGCTTTCATCGCCTATCTGCGCGACCTCGGCCGCAGCGCCGCAAGCGACTGGCTGGAAGAAAATTACGACGCCGTCGGCCAGCGGGCCACGCTCGATCTCTCGGGCGAGCTCGACGATGGCTTCAAACCGCTGCGCGGCCCGGCGCCGGGCCGTCGCGTCAAGGAATTCCTCGCCGCGCGCATCAAGCCGGAATCCGCGCGGCGCCGCGCCTGATTGCCCAGGCCGTGAGCTCGTAAAGCCGAGATTGGTTGGATGGCGGCCCGTTCCTTCGAACGGAAGAGAAAGGCCGCTTTCCCGTCGCGCTATTTTAGAGGCAAAAAGAGTTCAGTGACGATCTCGGGCACCGACATCTCCGGAAGAAAGGACAGCCGCCGCTGGCAATAGATCGGGAAGTCGCGTGCTTCCTCGCCGCTGGCCGGAAGCCAGTCGCGATAAAGATAAAGCGCGGCCGGCTCCAGATTGTTGGTGTTGCCGGGGTAGCGCAGCACGGCGCAGCGTCCGCCGGGGATCACGCCAGCCTTCATCTGCTCGTCGCCCGCGTCGATCGGCCGGTCGGTGCCGACACAAATGTCCATGCTGTAATCGGCCGCGACAGCGGGACATCTTTCGGACCGGAAGACGTTGAAGGTCGGGCTCGTTTCGGGCGACAGGCCGGCTGCCTTGCGCCAGGCGATGAACCGCTGGATTGTGTCGCCGAGCGTCGCCCGGTCCCCGCGATGTTCCATGATCGCCACCGGGGTGGGCGGCACGTCGCGGATCATCACGTCTTCCGGTGTAAAGATTATCTGCATGAGCTTTCTCCTCGCGTTGTCGAGCGGCCCGAAGGCCATCAGCCACGAACCCCAGTCGGGAGATCTCCGGAACGACGACGGCGATTGCCCGCACCGTTGCCGGAAGGCGCGGGCGAAGGCATCCGGTGCGTCGTAACCGGCATCCATCGCTATATCGGTGACGCTTTCGGCATCCGCGCAGCCCAGCCGGCATGAAGCGCGCTTCATGCGGGCGAGCTGGACATAGCGATGCACGGACAGCCCGAAGGTCGCCGTGAACTGCCGGTGGAAATGATATTTCGAGTAGGCCGCGACGCCGCTCAGCACGTCCAAGTCCAGATCGTCGTCCAGATGCCGGTCTATGTGATCCAGCACCCTCCGCATCCGGGCATGGTGGTTTTGAACTGCCGCCTTCATCGTTCCATTCTCCGTGGCAGCGTCAGCTAAACCGCGCGGACATGAGGCGCTCGACCGATCTTGCGGTTCTGTCGCGAGCCGCCCACCGCCGCCAAGGACCGTTGCACGCCAATTCATGCATGAATGGCGAAAAGGGCTGTTTGCGGACCGGTGGCTTTCCTATGTCGATGACGGGTGCCAAACGGGATATCCGGATCGCTTGGATCGAGGCAAATGCTGGATTCGGGTGCTTGGCCGATGTAGCTTACCTGTACGTAAAGGGGAGGTAAGCGATGCTGCAGACCGGACGGAACGCTCTCGGGGTCAGGTTTGAAGCGCAGTGCAGGGCCTCCGAGAAGGAGCCGTTCCCGACGCTGGCGGCGCGCAAGGACCGGCTGAACCGCCTTCTGGCGCTCACCGAAAAGCATGAAGCCGAGATATGTGCTGCGATCGACAGCGATTTTTCGGCACGCTCGGCTGAGGAAACGCGGCTTGCAGAGCTGTTCGTCGTGCGCGCCGGCATCAGGCATGCGCTGTCGCATCTCGGCACCTGGATGCGCGAGCGGCGCGTCGCCACCAGCCTGCCGTTCCTGCCGGGACGCAACCGCCTCTTGCCGCAACCGCTCGGCGTCGTCGGCATCGTCTCGCCCTGGAACTATCCGTTCCAGCTCGCCGTTGCGCCGGCGACCGCGGCACTCGCTGCCGGCAACCGCGTTATGATCAAGCCGTCGGAACTGACGCCGCAGTTTTCGGACCTGCTTGCCAGCCTGGTCGAAAAATATTTCGCCGCCGACGAGGTCAGCGTGATGGTCGGCGACGCGGAGGTCGGCAAGGCATTCGTGTCCCTGCCGTTCGATCACCTGCTGTTCACGGGCTCGACGGCCGTCGGCCGCCAGGTTGCGCTCGCCGCCGCCGCCAATCTGACGCCGGTGACGCTCGAGCTCGGCGGCAAGTCGCCGGCGATCTTCGATCCCTCCTGCGATCTCGACGCGGCGGTCGCCAGCGTCGCCTATGGCAAGCTGCTCAACGCCGGCCAGACCTGCATCGCGCCGGACTATCTGATGGTCCCGCAAGGCCAGGGCACGGCGATCGCGGCCAAGTTCGCGGCGGCAATCGCAAAGCTCTATCCGCGCCTTGGCGACAATCGCGACTATACGGCGATCGTCAGCGAGCGGCATCACCGGCGGCTCGGCGACATGGTCGCGGAGGCGCGCGACAGTGGCGCCGACATCACCGAGATCAATCCTGCGAACGAGAAGCTCGGCGTCACTGACCGCAAGATGGCGCCCGTGCTGGTGCGCAATGCCGGCGAGACTCTGCGGCTGATGCGCGAGGAGATCTTCGGGCCGGTGCTGCCGATCGTCGAATATGGCACGGTGGACGAGGCCATCGAACATGTGAACCGGGGCGAGCGTCCGCTGGCGCTCTACTGGTTCGGCAGCGACAGCGCCAATCGCCAGAGGGTCATGCGGGAAACCGTGGCCGGCGGCGTCACGGTCAATGATTGCATGCTGCATCTGGTGCAGGAGCGGCAGCCCTTCGGCGGCGTCGGCGAGAGCGGCACCGGCGCCTATCACGGCGAATGGGGGTTTCGCACCTTCAGCAAGGAAAAACCGATCTTCATCCAGTCGAAGCTCAGCGCCGGTGGCCTGCTGCGCCCGCCCTATGGCAAGACCTTCGAGCGTCTCTTCCGGCTGCTGAATCTCATCACTTGACAGCTTCAGCCGGGAAATGGCGGGCGTGACTGCGCTCCAGCCGGGCGACTGTCGCTGCATGTGTAAGATTTTTCGCATCATGCTGACGGCTGCTGCCAGTAACCCTGGGGAAACCTGTCACCGCGCCTGCAAAAGCGGCAGCCGGCTGGCAGAAAAGCTTGCATTTGTCGAGGCACAGCGTTCCACGCCGCAACGTTCCGGCAACTTTTCCGGCTATATTGCGCCGCAACTTTCAGGTAGAAGCGGCGCTTCGCCGTTCACGGCAAATTGAACTGGGCCCCGCGCGCACCCATATCGGCCGCGCGCCCGAAGTCGGAAGCGCCGACCTCGCCAGGTCCTGCAACGGAAAAGTGACGATGCCGAAAATCAGGTTTCACAAGCTTGCAGCCATTGTCGTGCTCATCGGATTCGCGGCCTGGATGGGGACGGGCGAGTTTTCCTCCGTCGGCAGCGCCGCCGACAAGTCCGTTGCCGCCAACAAGCAGGCTGACGCCGGCAAGCCGGCGCAGCCTGAAGCCGGGAAGCCGGACATCACCAAGCCGAACGAGGCGCAAGCCGAGCCCAAGGCTGCGCCGCGCACCGTCGCGGTGGTGACGCCGCCGCGCAAGACCTTTGCGCGCGCCATCCGCATTTCCGGGCTGACTGAGGCCGACAAGCGCGCGGTTCTTGCAACCCGCGTCAATGGCGTCATCGAAAAGCTGCCGGTCAAGCAGGGCGATCACGTCAAGACCGGCGACCTCGTGCTGATGCTCGCAGCCGAGGAGAAGATCTCCAATGTCGACAACGCCAAGCAGTTGCTGGTGCAGCGCAAGGCCGAGCTCGATGCCGCCGAGCGGCTGGCCAAGACCGGCAACCTGCCCAAGCTGCAGCTCGACACCGCCCGCTCCAACCTGACGCTTGCGCAATCGCAGCTCGACACCGCGCAGGCGGAGCTCGACCGCAACGAGGTCAAGGCGCCGTTCGACGGCGTCATCGACCGCATCCCGGTGGAGCTAGGCAGCTCGGTGATGCAGGGCGGCGAGGTGGCGACGATCCTGAAGCTCGATCCGGTGATCGCGCGCGGCGAGATCAGCGAGCGCGACCTGCGCTACGTCAAGATCGGCGACGAGGCCGACGTGCGCCTGGTCAACGACCAGAAGGTCACCGGCACCGTGCGCTACATCAGCCGCGATGCCTCGGCGCAGACCCGTACCTTCCGCGTCGAGGTGGCGATCCCCAATGGCGACGGTTCGATCCCCGCCGGCATGACGGCCGAGATCACGCTCAGCGCCGAGCCGACCAATGCGGTCATGCTGCCACGCTCGGTGGTGACGCTGGGCGACAAGGGCGACCTCGGCATCCGCGCCGTCGGCAAGGACGACAAGGTGGCGTTCTTCCCGATCGATCTCGTCGACGACACGCCGCACGGCCTGGTGCTGGGCGGCATCCCGCAGGATGCGCGCATCATCGTCGCCGGCCAGGAATTGGTGAAGGAAGGCGACCTGGTGAAGCCCGTCGAGGCGGACCAGGCGACCATCAGCAAGCTGATCGGCGAAGCCACCGCCGGCACGCAGTAAAGCACGACGCGGCGCGCGCCGGGCCACCCCGGCGATGGCAGTCCGCAGCCCCCGAAGCATAACAGGCCGAAGTCATGGATATCGTCAGACTCGCCATCAACAACGCTCGCCTCACCATATCGGCGCTGCTGTTCCTGCTCGTCGCGGGCTGGGTCGCCTACCAGTCCACGCCGAAGGAAGCAGAGCCCGACGTTCCGATTCCGATGATGTATGTCAGTCTGATCTATCAGGGCATCTCGCCGGAGGATTCCGAGCGGCTGCTGCTGAGGCCGATGGAGAGCAAGCTCAAGAGCCTCAAGGGGCTCAAGGAGATGCGCTCGGCCGCCTTCCAGGGCGGCGGCTACGTGCTGGTCGAGTTCCAGCCGCAGACCGACCTCGCGACGGCGCTGCAGGACACGCGCAGCAAGGTGCAGGACGCCAAGGCCGACCTGCCGCAGGCGGCCGAGGAGCCGACCGTCAACGAGGTCAACGTCTCGGAATTCCCGGTCCTCGTCGTCACGCTTTCCGGCGATGTGCCGGAACGCGTGCTGACGTCCGCCGCGCGCGAGCTGCGCGACCGCATCGAGGAAGTGCCCGGCGTGCTCGAAGGCTCGCTGCAGGGGGCGCGCGACGACCTCGTCGAGGTCGTCGTCGATCCGGTGAAGCTCTCTTCCTACGGTCTGCAGCTCGACCAGGTGATCCAGGGTGTCGCCTCCTCCAACAGCCTGGTTGCCGCCGGCAATCTCGAAGGCTCGGAAGGCAAATACGCGGTCAAGGTGCCGTCGCTGATCGAGACGCCGGAGGATGTCGCCAACCTGCCGGTCGTGGCCACGCCGAACGCGGTCGTCCAGGCCAAAGACATCGCCACGGTTCGCTCGACCTTCAAGGATGCCGAAACGGTCACTCGCCTCGATGGCAGGCCGGCCATCGCCATCGAGGTGAAGAAGCGCATCGGCGCCAATCTGATCGACACGCTGACCCATGTCAGGGAAGTGTCGGACAATTTCATCAAGACGATGCCCGAGGGCATGCACGTCACCTACACGCAGGACAAGTCGGTCTTCGTCAACCAGCTGCTCGGCGATCTGCAGAACCATGTGATGATCGCCGTCATCCTGGTCTTCATCGTCATCCTCTACGCGCTGTCGGGTCGAGCCTCGCTGCTCATCGGCCTAGCCATCCCGTCGTCCTTCCTGATGGGCATCCTGCTGCTCGCCATGATGGGCTACACGATCAACATGATCGTGCTGTTCAGCCTGATCCTGGCGGTCGGCATGCTGGTCGACGACGCCATCATCGTCACCGAATTCGCCGAACGGCGCATGAGCGAGGGCATGCCGAAGGCAGACGCCTTCGCGCTCGCCGCCAAGCGCATGGCCGGCCCGGTCATCGCGGCGACGATGACGCGCATCGCCGCCTTCTCGCCGCTGCTGTTCTGGCCGGGCATCATCGGCGACTTCATGAAGTACATGCCGATCACGCTGATCGTGACGCTGTCGGCCTCGATGCTCTACGCGCTGGTCTTCGCACCGACTTTGGGCGCGATCTTCGCCAAGGCGCCTGAGCATCACGAGGAGGGCAACCGCGACGGCTGGTACATGGCGGTCGTCAAGCAGGCGGTGCGCTTCCCGATCACCGTCATCCTGCTCACTGTCGGACTTCTGGTCGGCGTCGGCTTCGCCTATTCGAAATATGGTGCCGGCGTCGAGTTCTTCCCCAGCGTTGAGCCGGACTACGGCCTGCTCTATGTGCATGCGCGCGGCAATCTTTCGCTGGCCGAAATGGACGCGGCGACGAAGACGGCGGAGAACCGCCTGCTCGGCTGGCCCGGCGTGAAGTCGGTCTACACGCGCGTCGGCAAGACGCAGGGCGGCGGCCAGGACATCCCGGAAGACGTGGTCGGCGTCATCCAGTACGAATTCGTCGACTGGCGCGAGCGCAAGTCCGCCAACCAGATCCTCGACGACCTGCGCGGCGTGATGGCCGGCATTCCCGGCGTCGACGTCGAAGTGCGCGTGCCGGAAGCCGGCCCGCCGACCGGCAAGCCGATCCAGATCCGGCTGTCGGCCGTCGACCCGGCGGGGCTCGACGACAAGGCGCGCGCGGTCGCGGCACGCATCGCCAAGATACCCAACGTCATCGACATTTCGGACGGCCTGCCGCCGCCCGGCGTCGACTGGGCGATCGAGGTCGACCGCGCCAAGGCGGCGCAATACGGCATCAGCCCGACTTCGGTCGGCACGGTGGTGCAACTGGTGACCAACGGCCTCAAGCTGTCGGAATATAGGCCGGCCGGCGCCGACGACGCGGTCGACATCCGGCTCCGCCTGCCCGAGGACCGGCGTACGCTGTCGACGCTCGACGAGCTCCGCGTGCAGACCTCGCAAGGGTCGGTGCCGATCTCCAACTTCGTCGTGCGCAAGCCGGAGCCGACCGTCGGCATCCTGAACCGCATCGACGGCGCACGCACCGTGGTGGTGCAGGCCAATGTCAGCGCTGGCGCGCAGGTCGCGGCGGTGCAGGAGCAGGTGACCAAGGCCGTTACCGACATGAATCTCGGCAGCGGCATCCGCTGGAAGCTCGCCGGCTCCAACGAGGACAGCGCGGAGGCCAGCGCCTTCCTCGGCAAGGCCTTTGGTGCCGCGATCTTCCTGATCTTCCTGGTGCTGCTGGCGCAGTTCAACAAGTTCACCAGCGTGTGGCTGGTGCTGTCCTGCGTGGTCATGGCGACGATCGGCGTTTTCCTCGGATTGCTGTTGACGGGCGAGGCCTTCGGCATCGTCATGTCGGGCATCGGCGTCATCGCGCTCGCCGGCGTGGTGGTGAACAACAATATCGTGCTCATCGACACCTATGACCGGCTGCGCGAGGAAGGCTGGGACAAGATGGACGCGGTGCTGCAGACCTGCCGCGAGCGCGCCCGTCCGGTGGTGCTGACGGCGGTATCGGCAATCCTCGGCGTGCTGCCGATCGCCTTCGGCCTCGGGCTCGAAATCTTTCATCACGAGACGACGATCAACGCGCCATCGACGCAATGGTGGATTTCGCTGTCCTCGGCGATCGTCTTCGGCCTGTCCTTCGCCACGCTGCTGACCTTGGTGGTGACGCCCTCGATGCTGATGGTGTTCACCCGCGCCAAGGTGAAGCCCGGCCAGCGGCGCCACTGGCTCAGCCGCCTGTTCCGGCGCGGCAAGGGCCAGGTCTCGACCGACGAGCCGGCCGGCGAGGCCGGCGCGGGGCCGGCGGAGGCCTTCCCGAAAGCCGCGGAATAGAGCGCTTTCCAAGCCTAAAGCGCGTCGCGCTGAAGCGGATTCAGGCGACGCGCTTTCATGCATGTCGTTGTCGCAAAACCGCTGCACACTTTTGCGCGACATGCATTAGAGACAAAAGCCGCCCGGGAACAACCGAGCGGCTTTTTGCATTGTGCCCTCAAGTTCAACCAGACGGCGAGGGTTTCTCATGACGATCGGCACAATTCTCGTAATAATCCTAATCCTGATCCTGATCGGCGCCGTGCCGGCCTGGCCGCATTCGCGATCCTGGGGCTATGGGCCGTCCGGCATCGTCGGCGTCGTCCTGGTCGTGCTGCTGATCCTTGTGCTCATGGGCAGGATCTGATCAGGCAGCCCGGCGAGCGGGTTCGGCGGCGATGCCGATATCCCGCAGCGCTTCTTTCACCGCTTCGTCGAGCGGGGTGTGTGGGATTTCGCCGATCACCTCTTCCAGCTGCGTCGAGACCAGCCGGTGCGCTTCGAAGCGCAGATAGGACATCGAGACGATCTCGCGCCACATGGCCACGAACGGGCTGCCGGCGCGCAGCACCCACCAAGGCATGAAGGAGAGCTTCAGCTTGCGGCCGAGCGCCTTCTCGGACGCAGCCTTCATATCGAAGTCGGTGATGGCGTGGCCGGGGAAATTGATGGCTTCGTAGAAGCCGAGCTTGTCGAGATTGCGCGCCAGGCCGACGAAGCCGACGGCGAAGTCCGGCAGGTAGGCCCATTCATGCGTAAGGTCGGTTGGGCCGGGCGCGGTATAGACGCCTTTGTTCATCTTGGTGGCGACGACGAGGTCGAACCAGGAGCCTGAGCCGGTGCCGCCGAAGAAATCGCCCGCGCGCAGGACAATGGTGCGCACCCGGCCGGCTTCGGCCTCGTCGCGGAACAGCGCTTCCATGGCGCAGCGGATGCGGCCCTTTTCGGTGGTCGGATGGAACGGCGTCGCTTCCGTGATCACCTGCGGCATCGGCGAGCCGTAATTGTAGACGGTGCCGGGGAAGAGATGCAGCGCGCCGTTTTCGCGGCAGGCGGCCATGACGTTTTCGGCCATCGGCATGCATTTGCCCCAGTCGGTGTAGATCGGATTCAGGCCGTTGAAGATGATGTCGACGCCTTCCGTTGCGCGGATCAGGGATTGGCGGTCGAGCGCATCGCCGGCAACGGCGATAGCGACGCCCTTCAGTTCCGCCGGCACCTTGCCGGTGCGGGTGACGGCGCGGACGTCGAAGCCGGCGTCGATGAAAGCCTTGCCGACCACGCGGCCGAGCCGGCCATTGGCGCCGAGGATTGCGATCTTGGTCATCTGTTCTCTCCGTTGTTTGTGTTTCGCCCAGCTAATCTGATGCCCTCACAGGCGAATTGAAATTGACTGAGATCGGCGATCTGTTATTCAAAAATGAATGAAAGAATTCGACTGGAACCTGATCAAGAGCTTCGTCGCCGTCGCCGAGACCGGCAGTCTGTCGGGCGCCGCGCGCAGGCTTGCGGCCAGCCAGCCGACGCTCGGCCGCCACATAACCGAGCTGGAGGCAGCGCTTGGCGTCATCCTGTTCCGGCGTGGGCGGCGCGGCTATGAGCTGACCGAGGCGGGCAGCACGCTCTACGAGCGCGGCCGGGCGGTCAGCGAGCAGGCCAATGCCTTTTCGCTGTTGGCGCTAGGCTCCGTCGAGGCGATCGAGGGCACCGTGCGCATCGCCGCCTCGGAGGTGGTCGCTGCCTTTGTGCTGCCGCAGATGATGGCCCGTCTTGGCGAGGAGGAACCGGGCATCGAGGTCGAGATCGTCGCCTCGAACCAGGTCGAGAACCTTTTGCGCCGCGATGCCGACATCGCCATCCGCATGGTCCGGCCGGCGCAGAACGAATTGGTGGCGCGCAAGGTCGCCGACATTCCACTGTGCTTATGTGCGGCAAGCGCCTATCTCGACCGGCGTGGCCGGCCCGAAACACCCGCCGGACTTGCCGAGCACGCCTTGGTCGGCTTCGACCGTAGCGACGAGATCATTCGCGGCTTCACCGCGTTCGGCATTCCGGTCGGCCGCAGCCATTTCCGGTTCAGGACCGACAACCAGATCGCGCTGTGGGAAGCGGTGCGGACCGGCAACGGCATCGGCATCGGCCAGGAGCCGCTGGCCGACCGCGATCCGAACCTGGAAAAGCTGTTGCCCGATGTACCGCTGCCGGTTCTGCCTGTGTGGCTCGCCATGCATCGCGACGTGCGCACCAGCATGCGCATCCGCCGCGTGGCAGACTTCCTGCATGAAGAATTAAAACGCTATTCGGCAGGAACAGGCTCGGGCGCGAACTCGGCCCGGTGAGCGAGCCCGGCCATCAAGAGCACGATGACCAGCAGCCCGGACAGTGCGACGAAGATCGGCCCGAAGCTCGAATGTTCGGCGACGAAGCCGATCGCCGACGGTGCCACCAGGATGCCGGAATAGCCCATGGTTGTGACGACGCTCATGCCTGTGCCCGACGACATGCCCTCCTGGTTGCCGCCGGCCGAAAAGAGGATCGGCACCATGTTGGCGATGCCGAAGCCGCAGAAGGCGAAAGCGGCAATGGCGAGGTAAGGCGAGGGCGAGAGACCGGCGACCAGCATGCCGGTGGCGGCGACCAGCGCCGAGCCGCGCAAGGTCGCCACCGCGCCGAAGCGGTTGCGCACGCCATCGCCCAGGAAACGCATCAGCGCCATGACTCCGGAAAAGGCGGCATAGGCGAGGCCGGCGACCGCGAGATCGGCGCCCAGCTCCTGATGCAGGAAGAGCGCCGCCCAGTCGAGCACCGCGCCTTCCGAAATCATGGTGAGCAGCGCCATCAGCCCGACGAGGTAGACGGCCGTGTGCCGCGGCAGCGTGAATTTCTGGTGCTCGACGGCCTGCGGCTTGTCGTCCGCGACCAGATAGCGAATGGCGAAGGCGATGACGGCAAAGGCGATCGCCGTCACCACGACGGCATGGGGAAGATACCCGTAGTTCTGGATCGAATAGCCGCCGAGCGCGCCGCCGGCGAAGCCGCCAAGGCTCCAGAAGCCATGCGAGGACGACATGATCGCCCGGGAGAGCCTTCTTTCCACCACCACGGCGTTGGAGTTCATCGCGACATCCATGCCGCCGATCGAGCCGCCGAAGACGAGCATGGCAATGGCCGCCAGGGGAACGTTGGGCGCGAGCGCCACGATCAGCAGGCCGAAGCTGCCGCAGATGCCGAACCAACGCGTCACGGAGCGCGAGCCATGCCTGGAAATGAGATGGCCGCACCAGGTCATGGCAATCACGGCGCCGACGCCGAACAGGAGGATCAGCAGGCCGAGCGTGAATCTCGTGATGTCGAGTCGGGTGAGGAACACGGGGATCTGCGGCGCCCAGCTGCCGGTCAAGAAACCATTGGCGAGGAAAATGCCGGCGACGGCCCAGCGGCCGCGCGTCGCGGCCTGCATCGTGGTTTGCACGCTCATGGTCTGAAATCCGCAAAGGGGTTCGTGCGGCAAATTAGATCGATTCAATCGGCAGTCAAGAACCGCGTTCGGGAAGTGCTTGGACCAAGCGAGCGACCGATGCCGTTTTCGTTCGTGGCGGGCTGCCGCCGTGGAGATTAGCCGAAACGCCCCTCCGTTCGTCATCCAGGGTCTGCGCGCGTCGCTTCGCTCCTCACTCCGCCCTAGAATGACGAAGCCGCGAAAGCGTTCGGCATCGTTAGTGATCCTTAGGCCGCCGCGTCTCGAATTCAGCCTTCTTGGCTTCCGACGCGTCGGTCTGGTTGAGCGCCTGCCATTCGGCATAGGGCATGCCGTAGATGATCTCGCGCGCAGCGTCCTTGGAGAGCGCCACGCCCTCGGCCTCGGCGGCCTCGCGATACCAGTTGGACAGGCAGTTGCGGCAGAAGCCGGCGAGATTCATCAGGTCGATGTTCTGGACATCGCCGCGTTCGCGCAGATGCGTCACCAGCCGGCGGAAGGCGGCTGCCTCGAAGTCGCGTTTCTGATCGTCGTTGAGTTCGGTCATTGAGGAACTCCTGGACTGTCGGTCTCATCACGTACATGTCTGGCCCGACGGCCTTTCATGCGGGTCCGGTGCGCGAGCCGAACATTTTCACCTCATGTATATCGGGACGCCGGTCGATGGCGTCAACGATCGGTGCCAGGCGCTCGGCCCAGGCGACAGCGCCGGCACGGTCGGCGATCAGGTCCTGGCGGATCTCGATCAGCACGTGGGCGTAGCCGTTGACGATGGCGTGGCGGAACATGGTGTCACCGCGCAGCGCGCCGTCATAGGGTTCGTTGTCGCCGATGACGAGGGACTCGTCCTTAGCCAGCATGTCGATCATCGGCCGCGCCACGCGGTCGTCGCGATCCCACAGGACGCCGACATGCCAGGGGCGGACAAAACCCTGCATCACCGGCGTGAAGGAATGCACGGAGAAGATGAACGGCGCCTTGCCCGAGGCGTGCGCGACGGAGGCGATCATCGCGCCGACGGCGTCGTGGTAGGGCCGGTAGAAGCGGTCGAGCCGCCGCTCGCGTTCCTCCCGGGCAATCGGATAGTTTCCCGGCACCACGGTCCCGTCATAGAGCTGACGGATCATGGTCGGGTCGTCCTCGCCCCGGTTGGGGTCGATCAGCAGCCGCGAGAAGCCGGCAAGCACGGCAGGCACATCGAGCACCGCGGCAAGCTCGCGCGTCACCGTCTCGACGCCGATGTCATAGGCGATGTGACGATCGAATTCGGATGCCGGCAACCCGAGGCTGCCATATTCGTCGGGAAGATCGCGGCGGGCGTGATCGGCCAGAAGCACGACGCCTTTCTTGCGGTCGCCCTCGACAATGTCGAATGGCGTGAAAACTGTGGATCGGGTCATCGGCTGAAAAGGGGATGGCGGCTGCGATGTGCTATCGTCATTCCACGAAGAGGACGCCGGCGCAATGCCGTTGTTTGGCCAAGGTTTCTGCAAAAAATCCCCGACGGGTGGAGAATTCGCGCGACGGGCCCTTCTAAATCGATTGGAATTGAACAAAACGGCGCGTTGACATGCGACCTGAGTTTGCTGAAAAGGGGCTTCGAGAGATGCAAATGTGGTTCGCAAGGGGATCTGCGATGGGTTTTGCCGGCCGGTTGCGCAAGCGCCTGGTCGTGCCGTTGCTGATCATCGGCGCGGGATTTTTCGCGATAGCCGCGACCTCGCCGGCCCGGGCCGACTTCCGCGTTTGCAACGCAACGCAAAATCTGGTGGGCGTCGGCATCGGCTATCGCGCCAAGGCCGGCTGGATCACCGAGGGCTGGTGGCACATCGAAGGATCGACCTGCAAGACGCTGATCGAAGGTCCGCTGTCATCAAGGTTTTACTATCTTTATGCAGAAGACGCCGAACGCGGCGGGCGCTGGGACGGCCCGATCAACATGTGCGTCGCCGAAAAAGAGTTCAAGATCGCCGGCGTGAATGATTGCGTCGCCCGGGGCTTCCAGCGCGCCGGATTTCAGGAATATGACACGGGCGAGCAGGCCAGCTGGATGGTCCAGCTGACCGACGAGCCCGCAACGGGAGGCGCGCCAACAGCGGCCCCCGCTCCGGGAACAAACAGTCAATGAGACGTAACCGCAAGGTCAAGATCCTCGCCACCATCGGTCCAGCTTCCTCATCCGAGGAGATGCTGAAAAAGCTTTTCGAAGCGGGCGCCGATGTCTTCCGCATCAATATGAGCCATACCGACCACGAGCTGATGCGCACGCTGGTCGGCCGCATCCGCGCCGTCGAGGAGGCCGTCGGCCGACCGATCGGCATCCTCGCCGACCTGCAGGGCCCGAAGCTCAGGGTCGGCAAGTTCGCCAACGTCAAGGAAGCGCTGACTCCAGGGCAGACATTCACGCTCGACGACAATCCCGAACCCGGCACGTCGAAGCGGGTGTACCTGCCGCATCCGGAAATCCTGAGCTCGGTCGAGACCGGTCACCGACTTTTGATCGACGACGGCAAGCTGGAGTTGAAGGCGGTCAAGAGTGACGGCAAGTCGATCACCTGCACGGTTGTCGCCGGCTCGGGAATTTCCGACAAGAAGGGCGTCAGCTTGCCCGACACCGACCTGCCGGTCGGCGCGCTGACCGAGAAGGACCGCGCCGATCTCGATGCGGTGCTCGCCACCGGCGTCGACTGGGTGGCGTTGTCCTTCGTGCAGCGGCCGGAGGATTTGGCGGAGGCCCGCAACATCGCGCGCGGCCGCGCGCTGATCATGGCTAAGATCGAGAAGCCGCAGGCCGTCGCGCGGCTCCCCGAAATCATCGAGCTCTCCGACGCGCTGATGGTTGCCCGCGGCGATCTCGGCGTCGAGATGCCGATCGAAGCGGTGCCCGGCATCCAGAAGCAGATCACGCGCGCGGCGCGCCGCGCCGGCAAGCCGGTGGTGATCGCCACGCAGATGCTGGAATCGATGATCACCGCGCCCGTGCCGACCCGTGCCGAGGTCTCCGACGTGTCGATCGCCGTCTTCGAAGGCGCGGACGCGATCATGCTTTCGGCCGAATCCGCGGCCGGCGCCTATCCGGTCGAAGCGGTCGCCATGATGAACCGCATCGCCACCAAGGTCGAAGCCGACCCGACTTACGCCGGCATCATCAACGCGCAGCGCTCGGAGCCCGAGGCCACCGGGGCCGACGCCATTTCGCTGGCCGCGCGCGAGATCGCCGAGACGCTGAAACTGTCGGCGATCATCTCCTACACCGCATCGGGCACCACTGGGCTCCGCGCCGCGCGCGAACGCCCGCAGGTGCCGATCGTGGCGCTGTCGCCGATCCTCAATACGGCGCGTCGCCTGTCGCTGCTGTGGGGCACGCATTGCGTCGTCTCGCCAGATGCCACCGACCTCGACGACATGGTCGACAGGGCCTGCCGGATCGCGCTGGAAGAAGGCTTCGGCAAGCCGGGCGACCGGGTGATCATCACGGCCGGCGTGCCGCTCAGGACGCCCGGTTCGACCAATATGCTGCGGATAGCGTATCTGGGATCGGACGCGCATTAGGTATGCCGATATACAGGTCAGGCCGGCCTGCAAGTAGCGGCTACCTGCGCTTCCGGTGCTCACGTACTTAAAGTACGCTCCGCTCCGGTTCTCGGAAGCCACTACTTTCGACTCGGCCTGACCTGAATCTCGACTCACCTAACCGTCTCCGCCGTGGCATTCAGGAGCTAATTTCCCAAAAATCAGGTCGGCGCGAGCTCGGCGTCGGGCACTTTGATGTCGGGGCATTTGCCGTCGTTATAGGCATCGCCGGCGATCCGGCCTTCCACCGTTCTTGCCATTGCCTGCAAGTCTACTGGCGCACCGGCAACCTTCTCGATCGCGCCGACCACGAGGTCGGACGCGATCCAGTCCGGCTTGTGGCCGAGATTGTGGACCCAGACCAGCTCGGCGCCGGGAATGTCGCGTTCCAGGCCGATGGAGTGGATCGTCGCGTAAACCACCTTGTCGCGATCGCCCGAGATGACGACCGTCGGCGCCTTGATCTCGGTATAATGCGGCGAGGCGGAGCGTGCATAGTCGTAGAGCTGGGCGACATCGCGGGCGTTGGCGCGGAAGGCGGACGGCCGCAGCACCAGCGGGATCGAGGTGTTGTCGATATAGAAGTCCGGCAGTTTGTTGGGCGAGAAGACGCAAGCCGTCGCATTGCCGATCCGCAGCATACCGGCCGGATAAGCGAGCGTTTCGGAAAACAGCCAGCCAATCGCCGGCATGGCGGTGAGCTTGTAGTACCAGGCGGTCGCGCCGCCCGGCCAGGGGTGCGTGGCGGGAGCCAGGAAGACGAGGCCGAGCGTTTTGTCCGGATGCTGGCGGGCGAAGGCCGTGGTGATCGCGCCGCCGAAGGAATGGGCGACGATGACCGCTTTTGCGATGCCGAGGCGGTCCAGCAGCGCGGCAATGGTGTCCGCCTGCGCGACAAGCGTTTCATTATCGCCACGCTCCGACCAGCCGAAGCCCGGTCGGTCGAGAAACAGCATTTCAGCGCGACCCTCGAGCAGGGGCTTCAGCGGCAGCATCTGGTCTTTCAGATTGGCGCTGGCGCCATGGATGAAGACGACCGGCGGCAGATCGGCGCCGGCCGGCGCCGGGAAATGGACGTAGTGGATGCGCGCGCCATTGATCTCGGCGAACCCGCCAACGGGTGGATTGCGGCGCTCGATCGACCAGACGCCGGCGCGGGTGATTCCGGCGAGGGCAAGGAAGAGCGCGACGAGGAAGAGGAGGGCGGCGCAGATGAGGTTCATGCGGGGAGATACGGAAGGAGGGCAGTAGGCAGTAGGCAGTAGGCAGTAGGGCAGTAGGGCAGTAGGCAGTAGGCAGTAGGCAGTAGGCAGTAGGCTGCTGTCTTTCCCTACTGCCTACTGCCCAATTCCTATTGCCTAGATACCCTCGCCGGCCAGCTCTTCCGAGAGCGTCGAGACCTGGTTCTGGGCGCTGCGCATCATGGGGTAGATGGTGAGCACCCTCTGCCAGGCCTCGAGCGCCGACTGCTTGTGGCCGGTCTCGGCCATGATCTGCGCCAGCCCTGAGAGCGCGCCGAAATGGCGCGGCTCGAGCTGCAAGGTGCGGTCGATGTCGGCCATCGACTTCCCGTAATTCTTCATCATGAAATGAACGGTGGCGCGCCGGTTCCAGCCTTCGGCATAATCGGGCTGCAGGGTCACCACCTGGTCGAGGAGGTCGAGCGCGACGTCGAACTTCTGGTCTTCCGTCGCCTTTTGCGCCCACTGCATCATCAGGTCTATCGAGGCGCTGCCGGACTGGTTCCACTCGTTCCAGATACGGCCGGCGATGCGCTCGGCCGCCTTTTCGTTGCGCTCTCGCTTCAGCTCGGTGAAGAGCTGGTCGAGGCGACCCTGCTTGGTCGGAGCGGCCGGCGGTGGCGTGGCGGCGGGTGGCGCGGCATCTGGAGGCAGCGCGCCTGGCACCGTTTCTGCCCCTGCAGGCAAAGCTGTGCCGGACAGCAAAAGGGCGGCGAGAAATGCAAAACGAATCCGCATCGCCGGAATCTAATCCCGGGCGGCGGATCGTCAAAGTGATTTTAGCGTGAGGGGGCCGGCGAACCAGCACTCGACATCAGCGGCGCGGCGTGGTCGCGCCGCGCGCAGCAAGTCTCAGCCCTGGCGCGCCTTGTAGCGCGGAGCGGTCTTGTTGATGATGTAGATGCGTCCCTTGCGGCGAACCAGCTGGTTGTCGCGGTGACGCGCCTTGAGCGCCTTGAGCGAATTCTTGATCTTCATGGTCTTGCCTGTTCGGTCAGGGCCCGTCCCGGGCCGAATTTTAAAGGCGCGCCCGGAAAAAGCGCGCCTTTGAACTTGCGTGGCTCATAAACGAGGAGCCTTGCCCGTGTCAACCACGTGACGATGTCCGAATGCCACAAGTGGCGCGGCATATCAAATATTCGCCATCCGGCGACGCGCCATTGCGCGACTCAAGGCCGACTGGAATGGTGATCCAGGCCCAAGCGACTGGAGATTCCCCATGCGCCGTCTCTTTCTGCCCGCCTGTCTGGTCCTGCTTGCGACCGCCCCGGCCGCCTTTGCCGAGGATTGCGACCGCAACGACGACAGCCAGTCGATGCTGAACATTTGCGCCGATGCCGACTACCAGGCCGCCGATGCCAAGCTCAACGCCGCGTATAAGGGTCTTGTCGGCGACAATGACCAGAAGGCCAACAAATTGCTGCAGACGGCGCAACGCGCCTGGATCGCCTTTCGCGACGCCGAATGCGCCTATTCGACCGCCGACAGCGAGGGCGGCTCCATCCAGCCGATGGAAGTTTCGGAGTGCCTGACGGAGCTGACCAACCAGCGCATAAAGCAGCTCACGTCCGACGCCAACTGCAAGCTGAGCGATCCGAGCTGCGCCGGCTCGGATGGGAGCGACGGCAACCAGGACATGCAATAGGGCGCGAGCTTAGCCCGGGCGTCGAATCCGCGTGAAATGGCCCATCTTGCGGCCGGGGCGTGACTCGGCCTTGCCATAGAGATGCAGCATCAGGTCGGGCTCGGCGAGCAGCGCCGGCACCTTCAGCATATCGTCGCCGATCAGGTTTTCCATCACGCAGTCGAAATGCCGGGCGGGCGAGGCAAGCGGCAGGCCGGCGACGGCGCGAATATGCTGCTCGAACTGCGAGACGACGCAGGCGGCCTCCGTCCAGTGGCCGGAATTGTGCACTCGCGGCGCCAGCTCGTTGGCCAGAAGCGAGCCGTCGGCAAGCACGAAGAACTCGACGCCGATGACGCCGACATAGTCGAGCGCGGACAGGATTTTCGCGGCTGCGTCCTTGGCGGCGGCGGCCGTTTGCGGGCGGATGGCGGCCGGCAAGGTCGAGCTGCGCAATATGCCTTCGCGGTGGACGTTTTCGGCCGGATCGAAGGCGGCGATGGTTCCGTCGAGGCCTCGCGCGGCGATCACCGAAATCTCGCGCTCGAAAGCCACGAGTGATTCCAGGATCAGCGGCACATTGCCCATTGCCTCGCAGACCCCGGCAAAGCCCGCCGTTTCCATGTTGCGGAAGACGCGCTGGCCCTTGCCGTCATAGCCCATGCGGCGGGTCTTGAGCACGCCGCTGCCGTCGAACGCCTTCAGGGCCTCGGTCCGTTGGTCGTCATTGTCGACCAGGCGGAATGCCGCCGTCGGAATGCCGATGCCGTTGAGGAAGCTCTTCTCGGTGGCGCGATCCTGCGCGACTTCGAGCGCGCGTGCCGGTGGATAGACCGGGACCTTTGCCGCCAGCGTTTCGGCGGCGGCGACCGGGACGTTCTCGAATTCATAGGTGACGACGGCGCTGGCGGCGGCCAGTTCGGCGAGCCCTGCCGGATCGTCATAGGCGGCGACGATCTGCCGGTTGGCGACCTGCGCGGCCGGGCAGTCGGGCTGGGGCTCCAACACGACGATATGGTAGCCGAGGCGCGCTGCGGCCATCGCCAGCATGCGGCCGAGCTGGCCGCCGCCGATGATGCCGATGGCCGATCCAGGAGCCAGGCTCACGGCGCGTCCGTCGGCTCAGTGGCGACCTTGGCGGTTTGCGCCGAGCGCCAAGCATCGAGCCGGGCGGCGAGCTTGTCGTCGCTGAGCGCCAGCACGGCGGCCGCGAGAAGTGCCGCATTGGCGGCGCCCGCCTTGCCGATCGCCAGCGTGCCGACCGGGATGCCGGCCGGCATCTGCACGATGGAAAGCAGCGAGTCCTGGCCCGAAAGCGCCTTGGACTCAACCGGAACGCCGAAGACCGGCAGCGGCGTCATCGCCGCCGTCATGCCCGGCAGATGCGCCGCTCCGCCGGCGCCGGCGATGATCACCTTGTAGCCGGCGGCCTTGGCGCCCTTGGCGAACTCATAGAGACGGTCCGGGGTGCGGTGCGCCGAGACGATCAGCCGCTTGTGCGGGATGCCCAGCGCCTCTAGCGTCTCCGCCGCCTGGCGCATCGTCGCCCAGTCGGACTGGCTGCCCATGATGATGGCGACGTCGGCACGCTGATCGGTCAAGGTGTGGCTCCGCGGCGGCAAAGGCGCGCCTTAGCGGAATTCGCCGACAGCCGCAAGGATGTGGTGAATACGCTCTCTCGCTGCCCGCACGTTCCGCGGCCTCCTGGGCGCGCGCCCAGCATTCGTCCCTAAGCGATGATGTCGGGAATGATGCGGTCTTCCAGCGCCGACAGCCGGTCTTTCAACATCAGCTTCTTCTTCTTCATGCGCTGGATCTGAAGCGGGTCGCAGCCCGTGGCGATCATCGCGTTGATGGCGGCGTCGAAATCGGCGTGTTCTTGTTTGAGCCGGGAATATTCGAGGCGTATTTCAGCCTGTTCCTGTTCGGACATTATCTACCGTCTGCGTGTGCATCGCCCAATCGGGCTGTTTGGGCGGGGCCGTGACTTGCGGGTTTGTGACCGGCGCGCAGCCCTTATCACATTTCACTTTGTCGTGGAATGCTACCACGTGGCATTCGACATCGAGATCGGTTGGTGGCAAACTGTCATGGTGCCGTCACAGTCGCAACCTGCGGTGGAGGCGCCCGCGACGGCTGCAATCGAGGAAACCATGAAAGGGAGAACCAATCATGTCTCTTGCATCCCATCTTGATGAGTTGCAGCGGAAACACGGTGACATCGAGCGTGAGCTCACCGATGCGATGAACCATCCTTCGGTGGACGACCTCGAAATCGTGAATCTCAAGCGACGCAAGCTGGCAATCAAGGACGAGATTGAAAAGCTGAAGGGGGGCCCGACGACACACTGAACATGCCCTAGGCAACATCACCGCACCCGTTGCGGTGCCAACCTACCGGTGGCAAGATATGCCGCCGGCTTGTTGGTTTTTACTCAATCACCAGACCGTTTTAGTGTAGATCTTGCAGCCCGAGGGTTTTTATATGAGCCCTGCGGCCGTTGATCGCGGTCACCGATTTGCAGGCCTTGGCTGCCGCTTGCCATTGACAAGCCATCTTTGCTCCGCCACCTCATGCCCGGAACTCCCAGATGAAGGCGGCCGGCATGACCGGATATTTTTCTTCTCCCTTCCCGCGGCGCCAGTCGGTCGGCGTATCGGTCGGCGGCGTGATGGTCGGCGGCGGCGCGCCGGTTGTCGTGCAGTCGATGACCAACACCGACACCGCCGATATCGACCAGACCGTCGCCCAGGTTGCGGCGCTGCACCGTGCCGGCTCGGAAATCGTGCGCATCACGGTCGACCGCGACGAGAGCGCGGCGGCGGTTCCGCGCATCCATGAGCGGCTGCTGAGGCTCGGCATCGACGTGCCGCTGGTCGGCGACTTCCATTATATCGGCCACAAGCTGCTCGCCGATCATCCGGCTTGCGCCGAGGCGCTGGCCAAATACCGCATCAATCCCGGCAATGTCGGCTTCAAGGACAAGAGGGACCGCCAGTTCGCCGCGATCGTCGAGATGGCGATCAAACACGACAAGCCGGTGCGCATCGGCGTCAACTGGGGCTCGCTCGACCAGGAGCTTTTGACCCGGCTGATGGACGACAACCAGGCGAAGGGCTCGCCGCTCACCGCGCAGGAAGTCACGCGCGAGGCGATCGTGCAGTCGGCGATCCTGTCGGCCGAGATGGCCGAAGAGATCGGGCTCGGTCGCGACAAGATCATCCTGTCGGCCAAGGTCAGCGGCGTGCAGGATTTGATCGCCGTCTACACCGAACTCGCCACCCGCTCCGACCATGCGCTGCATCTGGGTCTCACCGAAGCCGGCATGGGCACCAAGGGAATCGTCGCCTCTTCGGCCGCCATGGGCATCCTGCTGCAGCAGGGCATCGGCGACACGATCCGCATCTCGCTGACGCCGGAGCCGAATGGCGACCGCACCCGCGAGGTACAGGTCTCGCAGGAATTGCTGCAGACCATGGGCTTCCGGCAATTCGTGCCGATCGTCGCAGCCTGCCCCGGCTGCGGGCGCACGACGTCAACCGTGTTCCAGGAACTTGCCCAGAGCATCCAGGCCGATATCCGCAAGAACATGCCGGTGTGGCGCGAAAAATATCCCGGCGTCGAGAATCTCAAAGTCGCGGTGATGGGCTGCATCGTCAACGGTCCCGGCGAATCCAAGCATGCCGATATCGGCATCTCGCTGCCCGGCACCGGGGAGACGCCGACGGCGCCCGTCTTCATCGACGGCAAGAAGGCGGCGACGCTGCGCGGCCCGTCCATCGCGCAGGATTTCGAGAAGATGGTCGGCGACTATATCGAGCGGCGCTACGGACACGGCAAAGCAGCGGCCGAGTAGGCCGATGCCGCTTTTGCCGCGCGCGACGCTGATCTTGATCTGCGCGCTGATCCTTTCCGGTCAGGCATTCGCCGACCCACCGCAGTCGCGGTCCGCCGCCAAACGACTGATCAACCGTGTCTGCGATCTGATCGAAGCCCAGGCCCAGCAGAACGGCCTGCCCAAGGATTTCTTCGCCCGGCTGATCTGGAAGGAAAGCCGCTTCGATCCGAACGCGGTGAGCCCGGTCGGCGCCGAAGGCATAGCGCAATTCATGCCGGGCACCGCCAAGATGCGCGGGCTCGCCGATCCCTTCGACATCGGGCAGGCCATCCCGGCCTCGGCGAAATATCTCGCCGAGATGAAGGTCAGCTACGGCAATCTCGGGCTCGCGGCGGCGGCTTACAATGCCGGCGAGAACCGTGTGTCACGCTGGCTGAGTTCGGGCGGCTTCCTGCCGATGGAGACGGAAAGCTATGTCTTCGATGTCATGGGCGAGCCCGTCGACAAGTTCTCGGACAAATCCTATGCCGGCACCGTCCAGCCGCTCGACCCGAAGATGAGCTTCGCGGTTGCCTGCCGCAGGCTGCCGGTGATCATGTCGCGGACCGTCGCCATGGCCTCGATCAACGTGAAGCCGTGGGGCGTGCAGGTGGCGGGCAATTTCCGCCGCTCGGCGGCGATAGGCCAGTGGCTGAGGGTCAGGGGCCGCTTCCCCGCTTTGCTCGCCAGCCATGACCCGGTGGTGAGCCGGGTGCGCACGCCGATCGGCCGGCGCGGCATCTATGCGGTCAGGATCGGCGCCGACTCGCGCGGCGAGGCCAACGGTATCTGCAACAAGCTGCAAAGCGTCGGCGGCGCCTGCGTGGTGTTGCGTAACCGGTGACTGGTACCACGAAGTTGGACGTGCTGGCGCGAAGGAACTCGGCGGTAGCCGATGGCTGCCTGTACCCACCTGCTGCTCAAGCCGTCTTCGCCGCCACAGTCTCGCTGAGCCATGTGCCGATCTTGGCGCCGAGGCGGTCGGGCGAGACCGGCTTCGGCAGATAGTCGTTCATGCCGGCCTCGATGCATTTTTCACGGTCGCCCTTGAGCGCATGCGCGGTGACGCCGATGATCGGCGTGTGATCGCCGTTCTGCTGTTCGATCGCACGGATGGCGCGGGTCGCCTCATAGCCGTTCATCTCCGGCATGGAGACGTCCATCAGCACCAGGCGCGGGCGCAGCGAGCGGTACATCTCGACCGCGGTGCGGCCATTGCCGGCGATGCGGTAGCTGAGACCGAAACCGTTGAGGATCTGGCCGAAGACCAGCTGGTTCACGTCATTGTCTTCGGCGATCAGGATGTCGATCGGGCCGCTCGGCGCTGCCGTCGATTCCGGCGCGGCCGGGACCGGAACGGCCGGGCCGCGGATGACGGTGAAGGCCGGCGGAGCCGCCTGGGCCGCAGCCGGCTCGCGCACGAAATGCGCCTTGGCGCCTTGCGTGCGCGCCTTCTGGATAGCGGAGATCACGG
Organism: Mesorhizobium sp. B2-8-3; assembly: GCF_006440815.1. NCBI lineage: Bacteria > Pseudomonadati > Pseudomonadota > Alphaproteobacteria > Hyphomicrobiales > Phyllobacteriaceae > Mesorhizobium > Mesorhizobium sp. B2-8-3. Next base: position 24,201 of record NZ_VFTW01000029.1, on the reverse strand, counting down.
TGCCCAGCAGCACCGCCGAACGCGCCGGCTTGGTGAGATGCGCGACGATGCCGAAATCGATCACCATCCTGCCGAAATCGACCTGGTCGACCGAGGTCAGCAGCACGACCGGGATGGAGGAGAGGCGGGTGTCGGCGGCGATGGCTCTGGCGACATCGGCGCCGTTCATGCCGGGCATCTGGTAATCGAGGATAATGCAGTCGACCGAGGCGCCGAGCTGGCAGGCACGGTCGAGGAAAGCGAGGCCGACGGCGCCGCTTTCGGCGGCCGCGCAGTCGAAGCTCCAGCTTCTGAGCTGTTCCAGCAGGATCTCGCGGTTGACCGGATTGTCGTCGATGACCAGCACCCTTGCGCCGGTGACGTCGACGGGTACCAAATCGTCGCGCGACTGCTGGTCGTGCGCCGGCAGCGGCACGGCGAACCAGAACACGGAACCGCGGCCGATCTCGCTTTCGACGCCGATCTTGCCGCCCATCAGGTCGACAAGCCGCGCGCCGATCGCCAGGCCCAGGCCGGTGCCTTCATGGCGGCGGGTCGACGAGCCGTCGACCTGGGCGAATTTCTCGAACACGCTTTGCAGCTTTTCGGCCGGAATGCCGATGCCGGTGTCCTCGACGCGGACCTTGAGCTGGACCACGCCGTCAACGACATCGCCGCCGACATCGACCAGGACATGGCCCTTCTCGGTGAACTTCACGGCGTTGCCAAGCAGGTTGGTGACGATCTGGCGGAAGCGCCCGGCATCGCCGACGACGAAGGCCGGCAGGCGCGGGTCGACGCGCACGATGAGCTCGAGGTTCTTTTCGGCGACGCGCGCCGACACCAGCGTCGCCACATCCTCGACCGCTTCCGCCAGGCGGAAGGGGGCGGGGTCGAGCGTCAGCTGGCCGGCATTGATCTTCGAGAAATCGAGGATGTCGTTGATGATGGTCAGCAGCGCGTTGCCGGATTTGACGATGACGTCGGTGAAGGTCTTCTGGCGCGGCGTCAGCTCCGTCTTGGCGAGCAGTTCGGCCATGCCGAGCACGCCGTTCATCGGCGTACGGATCTCATGGCTCATATTGGCGAGGAATTCGGACTTGGCGCGATCGGCGGCCTCGGCCTTGAACAAAGATGCGGCGGTCTCGGCGAAAGCGCGGCGGATCGCATTCTCCATCGGCCGGAAGATCAGAGCCGCGGCGACGGCAAGGACGGCGAACAAAAGGCCGCTCGCCCATAACAGCAGCCGGTCGCTGGAAGCGTCGGCCAGATGCCGCTCGTCGTCGAGCGCGGTGCGTACGCGCACCAGCATCGGCTGGGCGAAGAGATCGTTCTGGTTGCGGATCTCGCGGTAGCTCCATTCGTCGACCTTCTGGGCCACCGACATCAGGTTGAAGTTGCGCACCATGTCGCGCGCCGACCAGAACAGGTCTCCGTTCACCGCTGCGGATTCGAGCGCGTCGGCGGTGTCCTTCGACAGGCGCGGCCGGATCGTCGCCAACTGGCCGTTCAGCGTCTCGATCTCGCCCATCAGGCGTTCGGAATGGCCGCGCGCGGCGGCGGTCAGCGCATCGCGTGTCTCGCTGCGCCAGGCGGTGCCGGTCGTCTCGGCGAAATTGGTGGCGTTGCGCAGGTCGCGGGCGAAGATGACGAAATTGCCGCTGAGGGCATCGACCTCGTGACGGTACGAATTCACACGGTTGAGCGCGAACATGACGGCGGCCGAGGCCAGCGCGAAGATCAGCAGTCCCGAAATGTAGCGGATCCGGATCGACCGGAGGAAGGAAGAATATTCCGGCATGCGCAACCCCAACACATACGCACAATTTTAATGGTCGGGATTACGCTTGATTTACATTAAGATTTCGTTGGTGGGGCAAGATCGCCTGCGTTGACGGATCAAGTCGGGCGGGTCGCTCTGCAAGCGGCCCGCCTTGCTCAAATCAGACCCTATCCTTGGCGCGGTAGGTGTCGGGAAGAACGAAGACTTCGTCGGCGCGGCCGTAGCCGCCGTCGCGGACTTCCTCGATCAGCACCATGGTATAAGGGCGCACGCCTTCGCCGAAATAGTCGACGAACATCTGCGTGGTCTTGTGAATGAGCTCTTCCTTCTGCGCCTTTGTCAGGGCGGCTTCGGGCGTCTTGAAGTTGGCAAAGGGCATTTTTAGGGTCCTTTCGGGTTGGTTGGTCTAAAGCGATGGGTGGAGAAGATCGGCAAGACCGATGCGCTCAAGAAGCTGCGCCCGGACGCGGTCGGCGACGCCGTTGACGATGGTCGCCCCGTCATCCGAAGGATCGACATGGACGCGGAACGGCCGGCGGCCATGCGGCATCGCGAGGAGATCGACGATGGCCTCAGCGACTTTCGAGGGATCGGCATCGACCGGCTCCAGCCCGGCAAGGCCCTTCAACGCCTGGTCGTCGACGCCAGCATAAGGTCCCGACCAATAGGCGTCCGCGCGCCCGGTGTCGGCCGGCTTGCCGGAATGGGCGAAATGCTCCGTGCCTTTGGTGAACGCGCCCGGCACGACGACGGTCGTCTCGATGCCGAAACGGGCAAGCTCCAGCGCGTAGCTCTGCGCCAGCGCGTCCATGCCCGCCTTGGCGGCGAAGTAGGGCGCCAGGAATGGCGGCGTGCCGCCGCGCGTGCTGCTCGACCCGACCCAGATCATCAGAGCCCGGCCGAGCCCGCGCATGTGTGGAAGCACAGCCCGGTTGACGCGCTGGGTGCCCAGCACATTGACGTCATAGAGCGCCGCCAACTGCTCCGGCGTGAAGGCTTCAGTCGGTCCGAACACCATATGGCCGGCATTGTGGATGACGACGTCGATGCGGCCGGCTTCCGCGAGGATGGTTTCGACCGCCGCCTCGATCGACGCTTCGGACAGCACGTCGAGCGCGATGGCGCGGATCGCCAGTTTCTCCTCGCGCGCCAGCCTTTCGACTTCGGCCACGGCTGTGCCGCCGCGCGCCCGCGGATCGCGCATCGAGGCATAGACCCGGTGACCCGCCCTGGCGAGCGCCTCGGCCGTCATGGCGCCGAAGCCGCTCGATGCGCCGGTGATGAGTATCGTCTGCTGCATGATCGTGTATCTCCCTGGCGCAATTGCGGACACAAACCGCTGAGCGCTTATGCTGGAATTGCTTCAGATGGCGCCGCCATTGGCGCGGATGACCTGGCCGTTGACCCATTGGCTGTCGGGACCGGCGAGGAAGGCGACGAGCCCGGCGATGTCGTCGGGCTGGCCGAGGCGGCCGAGCGGGATGAGTTTCGTTATCGCTTCGATCTGCGCGGCGCTCTTGCCGTCGGTGAAGAGTTCCGTGTCGACCGGACCGGGCGCGACTGCGTTGACCGTGATGCGGCGCGGGCCGAGTTCCTTGGCCAGGATATGCGTCATGGCTTCGACGCCAGCCTTGGTCGCGGCATAGACGCCGTAAGCGGGCTGGTAGAAGCCGACGACGCTTGAAGAAAAGTTGATGATGCGTCCGCCATCCTTCAGGCGCCTTGCAGCTTCGCGCATGCCGCGGAACGGGCCGCCGAGATTGATGGCGACCTGGCGCTCGAACGCCGCGTCGTCGGTGTCCGCGACCGGCGAGAGCCTCATCATGCCGGCGTTGTTGACGAGGATGTCGATCCCACCGAAGGCCTTTTCCGCCGCATCGAACAAAGCGACCATGCCGGCCGGGTCGCCGATATCGGCCTGGACGGCCAGGGCAGTGCCGCCGGCGGCCTCGATGGCGGAAACCACCTCATCGGCGGCATCCTTGCCGCGCGCATAATTGACGATGACGGCGATGCCGTCCCGGGCGAGTCGCTTGGCGATTGCCGCGCCGATGCCTCTCGAGGCGCCGGTCACGATCGCTGTTCTTGTTTTCTGCATGATCGATCTCCGTTCGTTGTTGTGGGGCGGATATAGACCGCCGCGCCAACCGGATAATCAGCCCTCCATTGACAGCAGTATTCGGATTAGGCGAACAATCGAGGCATGGATCGACTCGACGGGATGCGGCTCTTCGTTCGCGTGGTGGAGCGGCGCAGTTTCACAGCCGCGGCGGCCGATCTCGGCCTGCCGCGCTCGACCGCAACCGAAGCGGTGAAGCAGTTGGAAGACCATCTTGGCGCGAGGCTGCTGGACCGGACCACCCGCCACGTCGCCACGACACTCGATGGCCAGGCCTATTACGAGCGCTGCCTGTCGATCCTGGGCGAGGTGGAGGACGCCGAGGCCGGCTTCCGCAGCGCCGAACCGCGCGGCCTGCTGCGCATCGATGCGCATCCGCTGCTCACGCAGAGGTTCCTGCTGCCACAATTGCCCGCGTTCCTCGACCGCTATCCCGAAATCGATCTGCAAATCGGCCAGGGCGACCGGCTGGTCGACCTGGTGCGCGAAGGCGTCGATTGCGTCATTCGCGCCGGCGAGCTGCAGGACAGCGGCATGATCATGCGGCGGCTGGCGATGATCGGTGAAATCACCTGCGCCAGCCCGAGCTATCTGAAGCGGCACGGCGTGCCGGCATCACCGGAAGCGCTGGAGGGCCATCAGGCCGTCGGTTTCGTCTCCTCACGCACAGGCGAGGTGCTGCCGCTGGAATTCACGATCGGCGCAAACGTGCGTCAGGTCACGCTGCCGGGCCGGGTTCGGGTCAACAATTCCGACACCGCGGCCGACCTGGCGCGGCTGGGTTTTGGGCTTCTGCAGGCGCCACGCTATCGGCTGGAAAAAGATATCGCGGACGGCACGCTGGTCGAGGTTTTGGGGGATTTTCCGCCGACGCCGACGCCGCTGTCGGCGCTCTACCCGCAGAACCGGCAGCTCGCGCCGCGGCTGCGGGTCTTCCTGGAATGGGCATCGCGCATTTTCGCCGAGGCAAGGCTGTGAGGATCATCGGCCGGGGCCGGCAGCCGACGGCGCGACTGTCCTGTCGATGCAACTCCCCTTGCGGATGGGAAGACAAGGCAATCCTTCAGGCCGCCAGCGAATAGCCCAGATCGCGCAGCGGCAGCCGGCGCACACGCTCGCCGGTAGCGGCGAAGATCGCGTTGCCGAGCGCCGGCGCCAGCGCCGGGAAAGCGGGCTCGCCCATGCCGGTCGGCGGATTGTCCGACTGGATGAAATAGGCATCGATCGTCATCGGTGCGAATGGCATGCGCAGGATCGGATAGGCGTTGTAGTTCTGTTCCCGGATACGGCCATTCTCGATGTTGATCTTGAGCCCCATCGCGGTCGAGAGAGCGTCGGTGGACGCGCCTTGCGCCTGGGCTTCGGAGCCCGCCATGTCGATGATCGGGCCGACGTCGAGCACAACCACGATACGGTTTATTCTGATCCGCTTGTCGGTATCGACGCCAAGCTCGACGGCCTGCGCGACATGGCCGGCATGCGAATAGCACCAGGCAAGTCCGAGCCCGCTGCGCTTGGCGAACGTCTTTCCCCAGCCAGCTTTCTGCGCGCACATCCTGATGACGTCGGTCGCCCGCCTGGGGCTGAAATTGACGCTCTGGTCCTTGGGCGCCAGTTCGGGCACGTCGCGGTTGACCGCGTCGAGCAGGAACTCGACATGGTCGCGCCCCGAGGCGAGCGACAATTCGTGCATGAAGCTCTGCGCGGCGAAGACCTGCGCATTGTCGCCCGGCGCGCGCCAGGCGCCGGTCGGGATTTTTAGGGGAAACATCGTCTTTGCGCGGCTCAGGTTGGGCGCCTTGATGGAATATCTGAGATTGTCGGTCAGGTTGGCGCCCGAGGCCTCTTTCTTGCCGTCGGCGGTGAAGGTGATGAAGTGTTCGCGCCAGGCGTCGAGCCTGCCGCCGCTGTCGATCGCGCCCTTGAACTGGTGGTAGCCGGCGGGCCGGTAGAAGTCGTGGGCGAAATCGTCCTCGCGGGTCCATTGCAGCTTGACCGGCGCGTTGACCTTCAGCGCGATCGCCGCCGCCTCGCAAGCATAGTCGTTGACCAGCCGCCGTCCGAAACCGCCGCCGACGCGGGTCTGGTGCATGACGACCTTTTCAGGCGGAATGCCGGCAACCTTGCCGATCAGCGGCAGGCCACGATCCGGCTGCTGGGTCGGCACCCACAGTTCCATGATGCCGTCATGCCAGTGCGCCGTGGTGTTCATCGGCTCCAGTGGCACATGGGCGGCGAAGGGATATTCGTAATAGGCCTCGACGGTCTTGGCGGCATTGGCGAAGGACTTGTCCACGTCGCCGACATTGTCGTCGGTCTTCGGCGGGAAATTGTTCGCGAGCCTTTGCGCATCGGCCGAGAAGCGCGAGGAGGAGTCGTTCGACGCTTCGCTGAGGTCCCAGTCGACCTCGAGCTTGTCCTTGGCCTGGAAGGCGCTCCAGGTGTCCCTGGCGACGATGGCGACGCCTGGCATCACCTCGACCGCCAGGCCCGTGCCCTCGACCGCGAAGGCGTCGAGCACGCCGGGTTGACGCTTGATCTCGTCGACGTTGAAGGATTTCACCTTGCCGCCTGCCGCCGGGCATTTGGCATAGGTGGCATAGACCATCCCGGGACGCTGGACATCGATGCCGAACAGCGGCTTGCCGGTGACCACCTTGGGGTCATCGACGCCGCGAAAGCGCTTGCCTATCAGCCGGTACTCGGCGCGGGTCTTCAGCTTCAGGCCCTTCGGATCGGGCACCGGCATTTTCGCCGCCGCTGCCGCCAACGAGCCATAGGTTGCGGACCGGCCGCTGGCGGCGTGCGTCAGCATCGAGGCCTGCGCCGTGATCTGCGAGGCGTCCACGCTCCATGCCTGAGCCGCGGCGGCAACCAGCATCGCCTTGGCACCCGCACCGGCCTGGCGCAACTGGTTCCAGGCGCGCGGGATCGAGGTCGAACCGCCCGCGCCCTGGCTGCCATAAACCTTGGGATTGATGTCCGCCTGCTCCATGACGACATGGTTCCAATCGGCGTCGAGTTCGTCGGCGATGATCACGCCGAACGACGTCTTGATGCCCTGGCCGATTTCCGGGCATTTCGAATAGATGGTGACCGTGTTGTCCGGCGCGATGCGGATGAAAGCATTCATCGCCTGGTCCTTGGCGGCCGCTGCGTCGCCGTCGACCGCTCCGGCCGCGAATGCCACGTCGCCGATATGGAAGCCCAGCACCAGTCCCGCGACACTTGCCCCGGTCAGCTTGAAGAAGGTGCGCCGCCCCATCGTCATTGCCGCCTTGGCGGCGCTGACCGAATGGATCTCGTCGAGCAGGGCAGAGAGATAGGCGTCGGACTGGGCGAAATGCGTTTCAGCCATTGGGAGCCTCTTTCGATTGCTGCGCCGCCTGCTCTTTGAGCACGGCCACGTCCTTGGCCGTCAGATGCGCGCCCTTGGCGCCGAAGCGGGCGGTGACGTAATTGGCGACGGCAGCGATGTCGTCGTCGGAATAGCCCTCGCCGAAGGCCGGCATGAAGATCCTGCCGTCGGCGGTCTTGCGGCTGACGCCGTTGATCACGGTCTGCGCGACATTGGTGGCGCTGGGATCGTTCACCGCGCGCACGCCGGTCAGCGTGGCAAAGCCGGTCACCGGGCTGACGCCGGTCCAGTCGTGGCATGAGGCGCAGGCGCCGGCGAAGATCTTTTCGCCGCGCGCATTGGCGTCGGCCACCACGCCTTCCTTATAGGAGGCCGGTGCTGCCGTGGTGACGGTGCGGGGCAGGTCGCTGGCATGGGCCGGAATGCTGCGCAGATAGGCGACTAACGCATGCGTATCGTCCGGCACCAGATAGCTCAGGCTGTCGTCGGCGGCCTCGCCCATCGGGCCTGCGGCGCCGCCATGACCATTGGCATGGCCGGTGGAGAGATAGGCATAGAGGTCGTCGTCGCTCCAGTCGCCGATGCCGGAATTCTTGTCGCCGGTGATGTTGTAAGCGCGCCAGCCGGCGGTCAGCGCGCCCGAGAACTTGCCGTGATTGTCGAGCCCGTAGGCGAGGTTGCGCGGCGTGTGGCATTCGCCGCAATGGCCCATCGCCTCGGCGAGATAGGCGCCCCGGTTCCATTGCGGGCTCTGGCCGGTGTTGGGGCGGAAGCGCCGGTCGGGATTGAACGCCACGTTCCAGAGCGCGATCAGGCCGCGCTGGTTGAAGGGCCACGACAGCTGGTTCGGCTTCGCCGGTGCGTTCACCGGCGCCAGCGTGAACAGATACGCCTTGATGGCGAGAGCGTCGGCATCCGTCATCAGGGCGTAGGGGGCATAGGGCATGGCAGGGTAGAGTTTTTCGCCGTCGGCGCGAACGCCCCGATGCACCGCCGCCAAAAACTGGGAGTCGCTGTAATTGCCGATGCCGGTTTGCTTGTCCGGCGTGATGTTGGTGGAATAGATGGTGCCGAACGGCATGTTGAAGGCGAAGCCGCCGGTGAAGGGCGCGCCGCCCGGTGCGGTGTGACAGGCCTGGCAGTCGGCGGCATGGGTGAGATACGCGCCGCGCTTTACCAGATCGGCGCTGGCAAGTTCGGCCGGAACGCCGGTGACGGTGGCGTCATGATAATCCGCCAGGGCCACGGTCGAGCCGCCGGCAAACGCAAGCGGGTTGCGGCCAAGGACAAGCCAGCCGGCGAAGCCAAGCCCGGCGACGACAATGATCGCGATGAGGATGCCAGCGGCTCGCTTCATGGGTCAGGCCGATTTGGCGGCGGCGTTCTTGATGGCGCCGCGGATGCGGATATAGGTCCCGCAGCGGCACAGATTGCCGGCCATCGCCGCATCGATGTCGGCGTCGTCGGGTTGCGGGTTTGCGTCGAGCAGCGCCGTCGCCGACATGATCTGGCCGGCCTGACAATAGCCGCATTGCGGCACCGCGGCTTCCATCCAGGCCTGCTGAACCTTGGCGCCGTTGGGCGTGCTGCCGATCCCCTCGATGGTAACGACGGCGCGGGTGCCGACGTCGCCTACGGAGAGCTGGCACGACCGCACCGGCTTGCCGCCGACATGCACGGTGCAGACGCCGCACTGCGCGACACCGCAGCCATATTTGGTGCCGACCAGGTTGAGATGGTCGCGCAGCACCCATAGAAGCGGCATGTCTTCCGGCACATCGACGTCGCGCGATTGTCCGTTGATTGTAAGAGTGAGCACCGCACCCTCCCTGATCGGAATGAAGTCCACGCAGCGGCGGAACGTCTTCGCCAAAGGGTAGGGGACCGGAGCCCGGCAGGTAGGGATCCGCCGGATCACATTTAAGGCATCGCCGGCCCAACTGATCCGGGCAAAAGAGTGTCTATCGGGAAGTTAGAGGCGGCGGCTTCGACGGCCGCACGGCTGACGTTGAAACCTGCCGGAGCCGTTCGATGCGCGATCCTGAGCCAGCAAACCGGCCGCTCTCAGCTGCTCCGCGTCGCGACGAATGTCGCGGCGGCTTTCAGCAATTCCGCCTGCTCGCCATAGGGCTCGAGCAACGCATGCGCTTGGTCGATAAGGCCGTGGAGCTGGCCGCGCGCCCAGTCGGCTCCGTGCAGCGCGGCAAGCGTTGCCTTGCCGGCGGCGGTGTCCTTGTTCGTCGCCTTGCCCATCTGCTTTGCGTCGGCAGTCAGGTCGAGCAGGTCGTCGGCGAGCTGGAAGGCAAGGCCGATCGCCGAGCCGAACTCCGCCAGCCTCTCGCGGTCGGCTGGCGGCGCGCCGGCGACGATCGCGCCGGCCTCGCAGGCGAAGCGGATCAGCGCGCCGGTCTTCATCGCCTGCAGCGTGATGATGCCCGACTCGTCCGGCCGTTCGCGCTCGGCTTCGAGATCCAGCATCTGGCCGCCGACCATGCCGCCGGCGCCGGCCGCGCGGGCAAGTGCTAGAACGAGGGTGGCGCGGCGCTCGGCCGACAGCGCGGTCGCTTCGTCGGCGATGATATCGAAGGCCAAAGTCAGCAGCGCGTCGCCGGCAAGGATCGCGGTCGCCTCGTCGAAGGCCTTGTGCACCGTCGGCTGGCCGCGCCGCAGATCATCGTCGTCCATGGCCGGCAGGTCGTCATGGATCAGCGAATAGCAATGCACGCATTCCAGCGCCGCCGCGACACGGAGTGCGGCCTCGCTCTCGGTCGAAAACAGCGCGGCGCTTTCCAGGACCAGAAAAGGCCGCAGCCGCTTGCCGCCGTTGAGCACGCCGTGGCGCATCGCCGCCATCAGGCGCTCAGGCCGCGCGATCTCACTGGTGAGCGGACGCGCGTCGAGGATCCGCCGCAGCTCGGTCTCGACCGCGGCGGCACGCATGAAAAGCGTGGATTCGAAGGCGATCTGGTCGTCTTTGCTCATGGCCGGAGCGGTAGCCGACACTCAGACATTGCGCAAGCAGGCTCGCGCCTTTATGCCGGAGGAGGCGAGGCACGGGTGGGGCGGCTTGACGGAACCGATCGTCGAATATGAAAGCGAAGGGCTGGACATGGCGCGACGTCGGCGCCTGAACCGCGCCGGTCTCAAGCGGCTTGGCCGGCGTTGCCTGATCGTCGCCATCGTTTTGGCGGCCATCCCGGTCGTGCTCACCTTCCTCTACCTGCCGCCCTTCGTGCATCCGGTCTCGACGCTGATGCTGAAGGACCTCGTGACTTTTTCCGGCTACGACCGGCGCTGGGTGTCGATCGACGACGTGGCGCCGGTGCTGGCGCATTCGGTGATCATGTCGGAGGACGGGCAGTTCTGCTTCCACCGCGGCGTCGACCTCGGCGAATTGCGCGGCGTGGTCGACGACGCGCTGGCCGGCGAGGCGACGCGCGGAGCCTCCACCATCACCATGCAGACGGTGAAGAACCTTTTCCTGTGGTCGCGGCCATTGGGCAGCGTGCGCAAGGTCGTCGAGCTGCCGCTGGCCGTCTATTTCGACGCGGTAATGTCGAAGCGGCGGATCATGGAAATCTATCTCAACATCGCCGAATGGGGGCCGGGCATCTACGGCATCGAGGCAGCCGCCCAACACCATTTCGGCGTCTCGGCCAAGCAGTTGTCGCGAAGGCAGGCGGCGCTGCTGGCCGTCAGCCTGCCCAACCCGATCGCGCGCAATCCCGCCAAGCCGGGGCCGGGCCTGCGGCGGCTGGCCTCGCTGATCGAGCGGCGCGCGAGCAGGTCGGGTGCGTATGTGGGCTGCCTGGATTAGAGCGTGATCCCGAAAGGTGGGAACCGGTTTCGGGAAGATCACGCTCCCAACGAAGACTTGGATCATGACGGCGTTTCAACGAAACGGCGTCCCGATCCAAGCGAAGCGCCGCCGGCTCAAAAAAATTCGCGGCCAGCGCTGGCCAAAACGGCGCAAGGCGTGTATAGGCACCCGACTTTCTCAGATTATGGCCTCGATGCGGCCCTTTCGCGAGGGTTGCCGGGGCATTTTGACCATGTAGTGGAGCATATCCATGGCCGTTCCAAAAAGAAAAACCTCTCCGTCGAAGCGCGGCATGCGCCGCTCGGCCGACGCGCTCAAGGCCCCGACCTATGTCGAGGACAAGAATTCCGGCGAAATGCGCCGCCCGCACCATATCGACCTGAAGACCGGCATGTATCGCGGCCGCCAGGTTCTGGAGCCGAAGGAAAGCTGAGAAGCTTCCAAGGTTCATGACGTTTCAAAAGACCGGCCCGTGGCCGGTCTTTTTGTTTTGGCGACCTCATGGGCGCGGCGGCCGACCCGAAATCGGCACGACCTGACTTCGCGCCCGCGCCGCCCTGAGCCGTCTCCTGTCTATTTCAAGCGCTAAGGGTCGTTCGCGCGTGAGATGATGACGCGATGTCAGCCAACCGGCTGACATCGTTATTTCATTAGGTCTTAGAGCGTGTTCGCCACCGCCGGTGAAAACCCTTGACGGCGCGCCTGCGGCGGATTTTACAAAAGGGTGCCCCCATTGGAGTCGCCCAGATGTTCGGTGCCATCCCGCTGCTGATCGTGCCCTTCGTCCTCTACAATCTCGGCCTGCTCGGATTGTTCGGCGGCGGCGACGATCCGTGGATGATCGAGATGTTCTCCTTCCGCATGATGTCGGGCGGCGTGTTCTCGATGACGCTCGGCGACCTGATGGTGCTGATCGGGCTGATCTTCCTGTTCATCGAGATCTCGAAATCGGTGCGCACGACCAATGCCTCGATCCTGGACCATCTTTTGTCGACGCTGGTCTTCATCGCCTTCCTGGTCGAATTCCTGCTGGTGAAGGGCGCGGCGCACTCCGTCTTCTTCACGCTGATGATCATCGCGCTGTTCGACGTGCTGGCCGGCTTCTCGGTGTCGATGCGGTCGGCGAGCCGGGATATCAATTTGAACTAGGGATACAGCGCGGAAGCATGACTTCGTGATTGGCGGAACACGTTGATCGGATCGTCATTCTATGGTCTGCGCCGCGTCGCTTCGCTCCTGCTTCGCCCTGGAATGACGAACCTCTTCGCCGCGTCTCAACCTGCCGCAGCCTCAGCCTTTCGCGCGACAACCGCCTCGTAGGCAGCGCGCAGTTGCTGGCGCACGGTGGGCGTGCCCGGCGGCGCCTTCGAAGGCATGCCCAGATGCTCGTGGCGCAGTTCGTCCATGAATCGCTCCCATAGCGGCGGGCCGCCTTTTTCGAGCAGCTCGGCGCGGATCGACAATTCTTCCGTAACCGGCAGCCAGACGCGTCCCCAGGCGCCGAGCTGCGCCATGATCGGCACCAGCGTGATCGCCATCTCGGTCAGGCTGTAGATCGCCTTCTGCTTGTGACTGGGGTCGTCGGCCTTGGTCAGAAGCCCGAGCTGCATCAGCCGCTTCAGCCGGTCGGCCAGGATGTTGGAGGCGATCCGTTCGATCGAGCCGTTGAGCAACTCGCGGAAATGGCGTTTTCCGCCGAAGATCATGTCGCGCAGGATGATCAGGCTCCACCTGTCGCCGAACACTTCGAGCGACAGATTGATCGGGCAGCCGGACCGACGGTCGATGCTCATGGCAGTCTCCAGAAAAACCAGTTGCATTATGATATCGGTTTCATTATCGTGCAACTGATTGCAAAATGCAATCGGATTGGAGGAGCAGATGACCACCGCAGCGCAGCGCCCCGACATCATTTCGGAGACCTTCGGCAGTTCGAAGGATCCGACGATCCTTTTGATCATGGGCGCCATGGCCTCGATGTCGTGGTGGCCCGAAGCCTTCTGCCGGCAACTTGCCGGGCGCGGCCGCTTTGTCATCCGCTACGACAACCGCGATACCGGCCTGTCGACCAAATATCCGCCGGGCGCGCCGCCTTATACGTTCGAGGACATGGTGGACGATGCCATGCGCGTGCTCGACGACCATGGCATCGCCAGGGCGCATGTCGCCGGCATGTCGATGGGCGGCATGCTCGCGCAGAGCGTCGCGCTGAAATATCCCGAACGCGTCGGCGCGCTCACTGTGATCTCTTCTTCGCCGCTCGGCGTCGACACATCCGGCCTGCCCGGGACGACCGAGGCCTATAAGGAACATTCGGCCCAAGGCGCCGATATCGACTGGTCGAACAGGGATCAGGTGCTCGACTTCATGGTCAAGGACGCCCGCGCGATTGCCAGCACGCGCCATCCGTTCGACGAGGAACGGACGCGCGCGATGATCGAGGCGGACTACGATCGCTCCGGCGGTCTCGCCAGCGCGACCAACCATTTCCTGCTCAAGGGCGGCGGCCCGCAACGGACGGTGCGGGATCTTCGCGCGCCGCTGCTCGTCATCCACGGCAGCGCCGACCCGCTCTTCCCGATCGAGCATGGCGAAGCGCTGGCCAAGGCCGTTCGCGGCGCAAGGCTGGTCAAAATCAAAGGCGGCGGCCATGAATTGCACCGCAACGACTGGCCTCAAATCGTCGAAGCTATCGCCGCTCACGGGTAGGGCTGACAAGAAGCCGCCTTGACTCAAGCCGCCCGGGACAATAGTGAAGTAATCACTTCAGTATTGTCCAATGGCCGAACGCGAAAAGAGAGCCGGAATGTCCCTGACGCTGCATTTCCATCCGCTGGCTTCGTTCTGCTGGAAGCCGCTGATCGCGTTCTACGAGAACGGCACGCCTTTCGAACCGGTGATTGTCGACCTCGGCGACGAGGCCTCCCGCGCCGCCTTCCTCAAGGTGTCGCCGACCGGCAAGATGCCGGCGCTGCGTGACGATGCGCGGGACCGCACGGTGCTGGAATCGACCATCGTCGTCGAATATCTCGCCGCGCATTATCCGGGGCCGGTCGAGCTCGTTCCCGCCGCTATCGATCTCGCCCTGCAGGTCCGCCAGGCCGACCGCTTCTACGATTTCTACGTGCAGCATCCGATGCAGAAGATCGTCGGCGACAGGCTGCGGCCAAAGGACAAGACCGATCCGTTCGGCGTCGAGGAGTGCCGGGCGCAGTTGCGCAATTCCTATGCCATCGTCGAAGAGGACATGCAGGGCAAGACCTGGGCGGTGGGCGAGACCTTCACGATGGCCGACTGCGCCGCGTCGCCGGCGCTGTTCTATGCCAACAAGGTCGAGCCGTTCGGCGACAAGTTTCCGGCGGTGAAGCGCTACCACGACCGGCTGCTCGCGCGTCCGTCCTTCGCCCGCGTCATCGAGGAAGCGCAGCCCTATTTCAAGTTCTTCCCCTACAACAACGGCTAGAGCCGGATGATTTCAGGTCTGTTCGACCTGAAATCTGAATCCGTCTCTAAATCAAAGAGATAGAGCATGATGTCGTCCGAAAACCGCTTCACACTTTTCGGCATCATGCTCTAGAGCGCGATGCTGCACGATCCCGCCCAGCTCGATCTGATGTTCCAGGCGCTCGCCGATCCGGCGCGGCGGCAGATGGTGGATCGGCTGTCGCGCGGGCCGGCGTCGGTCAGCCAGCTGGCGGAACCGCTGGCGATGTCATTGTCGGCCGTCGTCCAGCATCTCAACGTGCTCGAGGCGAGCGGCCTGGTGAGAACCGAAAAGCTTGGCCGGGTCCGCACCTGCCGGATCGAACCGCAGGCGCTTCGGGCCGCCGAGCGCTGGATCAACGAGCGGCGGCTCGCCTGGGAGCGCCGGCTCGACCGCCTCGGCGATTTCCTCGCCGAAACCAGGGATGAAACCTGAAGGGTCCCGTCATGAGCGAACGATCCGTCGTCCATTCCACCTTCGTCATCGAACGCGTCTACCCGGCGGCGCCCGAGAAGGTCTATTTCGCGCTGAGCGATCCGGCCGCCAAGAAACGCTGGTTCGTCGATCCCGACAACCCCATGCCCAGCCGGCATGAGATGGATTTTCGCGTCGGCGGCAAGGAGGTGAATGCCGGCTGTCCAAGCGATGGGCAGATGCATTTCTACAACGCGGTCTATCAGGATATCGTGCCCAACCGGCGCATCGTCTACAGCTATGAGCTCTTGTTCGGCGAAACCCGGGTCTCGGTTTCGCTCGCGACGATCGAGCTTATCCCCGAAGGCAAGGGTACGCGGCTTATCCTGACAGAGCAGGGCGCCTTCTTCGACGGCATCGATACGCCGGCCACCCGCGAGCATGGCACCGGCGAACTGCTCGATGCGCTCGGCGCTGCCCTGCAGGTGGCGGCTTGAGGCCTCCAGCCAAAGCGCATTGCGCTTTGGATCTTTGTCTGATGCATGCCGTTGCCTCAGAACCGCTGCACACTTCCGAGCGACATGCATTGATGGTCAGGACTATTCCCCCGGCGCCGTTTCCCAGAACTGGTCGAGCCAGATGTTGAGCCTGAGGAAGCCGGCGCTGCTGACGGCATAGACGCGCCTCGTGCCTTCGGCCTTGGCGTTGACCAGGCCGGCGTCGAGCAGGACCTTCAGATGTTGGGAGACCGCAGGGCGTGAGACGGGCAACCCGGCCGCCAATTCGTTCACCGTCTTCGGGCCGCGCCGGAGTTCTTCCAAAAGATAGCGCCGGTTGGGATCGGCTATCGCCACGAAGGCGTCAGAAAACATCATGCCTTTATTTGTGAGGCAAAGTCTTGCGAATCTCAACTATTGGTTTCAACCTTTCTGCGCGGATCGAGCCGCGTGGCCTCGGGCGTGACCGCGCGGTCCGCGGGCTGCGTCTTGAAGGCATCGCGGTTTTCGATCGGCACCGGCGCGCGGGCGCGGATACGCAGCAGCGTGTAGCCGGCAAGGCTGAGATGCGCGAGCGCGGTTGCCAGGAAAAGTCCCTCCGGACGCACCGAGCCCATCAAGGCCGCGGCCAAAAGCGGGCCGATCATCGTGCCGAAGCCGTAGAGGAGGAGCAGGCCGCCGGAAACCTTGACGAAGTCCTCGGAGCGGGCGTGGTCGTTGGCATGCGCGACAGCGATCGAATAGAGCGTATAGGCGAACGCGCCATAGGCTGCGGTCATCACGATGATGAAGACGCCCGAACGCGGCGCGATCAGGAAAATCAGCACCGCGACCAAGGCCGCGCCGAAGGCCGCGCCGGCCAGCACGAAGCGGCGATCGGTCGTATCCGACAGGCGCCCGGCCGGTAGCTGCATGGCGGCGCCGGAAATGACCACCAGGCTCATCATCAGCGCGATCTCGGCGGTCGATATGCCGACACGCGCGCCATAGACGGCGCCCAGCGTGCCCCAGGCGCCGTTGGCGATGCCGATCAGGAGGCAGGCCACCGCCGACACCGGCGAGTTGGCGTAGAGGCCTTTGACGTCGAGCTTGACGTCCTGCAGGGGCTTGGGATGCGACTGCGTCGACACGGCCGTCGGAATGAGCGACAGGCAAAACAGGATGCCGGTGATCATGAACAGCGAGGCCGACCGCACATCGCCGCCGGCGACGATCATCTGGCCGCCCATGATCGAAGCATAGGTGACCATCATATAGAGGCCGAAGACGGTGCCGCGGTTCTCGTTGGTGGCCTTCTCGTTCAGCCAGCTCTCGATCACCATGAAGGCGCCGGCCATGGTGAAGCCGGTGAAGGCACGCAAAAGGATCCAGACATATTCGTCGATGATGAGGCCGGTGAGCAGCGCGATGATCGCGCCCGACGCGGCGAAGGCGCCGAAAGCCCTGACATGGCCGGCGCGGCGCACGAGACGCGGCGCGAAGAAGCAGCCGGCGACGAAGCCGCCCGCCCAGGCCGTGCCCATCAGGCCGAGCGATGCGGTCGAAAAACCCTCCACCTGGCCGCGCAGCGGCAAGAGCAGGCCGTGCAGGCCGGACGCGGCGAGCAGGAACGCCGTGCCGCGCAGCAGCGAGAGGATCGGTCTGTAAGTTGCAAACATCGCTTGATCCGGGTTCGAGACGCAGGGTCTGAAGACAGATGTATTCGGGCTTTTCGGCGGCGAGCGAGCACGCCGGACAATTTATCCGCGGCGGAACAGCGACTCGGCGGCGGATTTGGTGGCGCCCTTGGCGGTGCGCTCGGCTTCCAGCCTGGCGATCTCGTCGCGCAGCAATGCGATGCGCTCAGACAATTCGTCCACGGACAGCAGCGACAGGTCCTGGCCGATCTCGTGCGGGCGCGGCTTCTTCCTGGGTTCGTCGTCGAAGATCGCCATCCGTCGCTCCTCCCTTACTTGGCCATTTGCCTGATTTGACAATCAGCATACATAGAGCAATTCCAGGAAAAGTGCGTAGCGGTTTTCCGTCCGGAATTGCGTAAGAACAAAGAGTTGGAGCGGTTCGGCGTCTCTTTCGGACGTCAAAACGTTCCAAGCAGGGGCGCCGATGCAAACGGCCGACGACAGATCGACATAAGGAGACGGCAAGCCATGGCAAACGGGCAGAAGATTCCGGCAAATATGACGGCCATCGCGATCTCGCAACCGGGCGGGCCAAAGGTGCTCAAGCCGGAAACGCGCGACGTGCCGGTGCCCGGCCCCGGCGAAGTGCTGATCCGCGTGCACGCCGCCGGGGTCAACCGGCCGGACGTGCAACAGCGCAAGGGCGCCTATCCACCGCCGCCCGGCGCCTCGGACCTGCCCGGCCTCGAAGTGGCCGGCGAAATCGCGGCACTCGGCGACGAAATATCGCGCTGGCGCATCGGCGACCGGGTCTGCGCGCTGACGCCTGGCGGCGGCTATGCCGAATATGTCAAGGTCCATGCCGGCAGCGTGCTGCCGATCCCGGCCGGCTTCACCTATTCGGAGGCCGCCGCCGTGCCGGAGAACTATTTCACCGTCTGGCACAATGTGTTCGAGCGCGGCGGCCTGAAGAAGGGCGAGACGCTGCTCGTCCATGGCGGCTCGTCCGGCATCGGCACCACCGCCATCCAGCTCGCCTCGGCATTCGGCGCCACTGTGATCACCACCGCCGGCAGCAAGGAGAAATGCGACGCCTGCCTCAAGCTCGGCGCCGCCCGGGCCATCAACTATCGCGAGGAGGATTTCGTCGCCGCGGTGAAGGACGCGACCGATAGGAAGGGCGCCGACGTCATCCTCGACATGGTCGGCGGCGACTATGTCGCGCGTAACTACGAGGCGGCGGCCGTCGAGGGGCGCATCGTCCAGATCGCGGTGCAGGCCGGCGCCGTCGCAAGCACCAATTTCGCAACGCTTATGGTCAAGCGCCTGACCCACACCGGCTCGACGCTTCGCCCGCGCACCGTCGAATTCAAGGCGGCGCTTGCCGCCGCGCTGGAGGCCCAGGTGTGGCCGCTGCTCGGCACGCGCAAGGTTGCCCCCGTGATGGACATGATCTTTCCGCTGACCGAAGCCTGGCGGGCGCATGAACGGATGGAAGAGGGCGAGCATATTGGCAAGATCGTCCTCGACGTCGGCTAGGATGGGCCGATATTCAGGTGAGGCCGGCCTGCGAACAAGCTTCCTGTGCTTCCGGTGCTCACGTACTAAAGTACGCTCCGCTCCGGTTCTCGGAAGCCATTGTTCTCGGCTCGGCCTGACCTGAATATCGGCCCATCCTGGTTCCGCGCCCTCCCTTAGCGACAAGCTGAACGAAGCCTTAATGCTGCAATGCACAAAACGCATTGCGGCCATGCAAAAGCGTCCGTTCAATTTGTGGGCAGGAGTGCCTATTTACGCGTCATCAAACGATTTGACCAAACGACTGGAGAAACCAAAATGAACCCGATCAGTGCTTTCCGTAAGTGGCGCATGTACAACGAGACCGTGCGTGAATTGAACAAGCTCAATGCCCGTCAGCTGAGCGACCTCGGCATCAACCGTGCCGACATCGAGCGTATCGCCCGTCAGGCGGTGTAATCAGACGCAGCCCGACCGCAAGCCCGGGCTGCGACATGCAAGCCAGAGCCGTCGAGACGCTTGCTTTGTTTCCGGTTCCAAGCCCGCTGGACCTCGTCCAGCGGGTTTTGTCTTTCCAGGGCTGTGAATCGGGCCCTTCCCAAAAACATTGCGAAAATTGGAGGGAGCGTTTATACAGGCCGCGAATTTCCCATTTTGGTGGCTCTAAAACCACCGCCCGCGCGGGAACGCGGGCGAACGAGAAGGATTTTTGATATGGCCAATTCGCTGCTAATGCCCAAGGCGACCGCCGTCTGGCTGGTCGACAACACCGCGCTCTCCTTCGAGCAGATCGCGCAGTTCTGCGGATTGCATCCGCTCGAGGTCAAGGCGATCGCCGACGGCGAGTCGGCGCAAGGCATCAAGGGCATGGACCCGATCATCACCGGCCAGCTGACGCGCGACGAGATCGCGCGCGGCGAGAAGGACGTCAACTACCGGCTGAAGCTGTCGGAGCCTAAGGTGCGGGTGCCTGAATCGAAACGCAAGGGCCCGCGCTACACGCCGCTGTCGAAGCGCCAGGACCGGCCGAACGCCATCCTGTGGCTGGTGCGCAACCACCCGGAACTCAAGGACGCGCAGATCTCGCGTCTTGTCGGCACCACCAAGTCGACGATCGAGCAGATCCGCGAGCGCAAGCACTGGAATTCGGCCAACCTGCAGCCGATGGATCCGGTGACGCTCGGCCTTACCTCGCAGATCGACCTCGACCTCGAAGTCAACCGCGCCTCGCGCGGCCGCGAGCCGGCGCAGCCCGTCGGCGACACGCTGCTGCCCGCGGCGCTCACCGAACGGCTGGTGCCCGCGCCCGAGAAGCCGAAGGACGAAGACCAGGAGCTGGACGCCAACGCCGTCTTCGCCAAGCTTTCGGCGCTCAAGTCGAAGAACGAGGATGCGGACGACGAGTAGTCGTCGCGCCGCGGTTGCTGCACGCTTTTTGAGCGGCGGTATCCACGAACCCAACAAAAAAGCCCGCTTCGAGCGGGCTTTTCTGTTGGACAATGGCTTGGGAGGAAGTCACGTCCGCGCGGCGCGGTCGGGCGCCATGCCGTAATCCTCTGAGCGCTCGACGGCGCGGTAGAAATCGGCGAGCTGCTTGCCGCGCTCCGGCTTGAAGATACGGCCGGCGATGACGACCGAGGCGATGCGGTCGATGCGGAAAGCGCGGAAATCGTCGCGCATCTCGCACCATGCGACCAGGGTCCAGACCTTGCCCCAGAACCACAGGCCAAGCGGCCTGATGTCGCGCGCGGTGCCGCGGCCGGCCTCGTCGGAATAGTCGATGGTCAGCACCTGGCGTTTCTCGACGGCGCGCTCGATCAAGTCGATGGCCTCGCGCGCGGCGTCGCTCACCACCCACATCGGCGTGTGGATCTCGGTACGGGCGATGCGATCCTTCTCGGCATCGGGCAGCACGGCGCCGATCTTGACCAGCGCCTCGTCGGCGGCCCTCGCCATTGCCGCGCCGCCGAAAGCGCGCACCATGCGGGCGCCGGCAACCAGCGCCACGATCTCGTCACGCGTGAACATCAGCGGCGGAAGGTCGAAACCCTCCCTCATCATGTAGCCGACGCCCGCTTCGCCGTCGATCGGCACGCCGGTCGACTGCAGGTCGGCTATGTCGCGGTAAATGGTGCGCTCGGAAACCTCGAGCCACGTGCCGAGCTTCTGCGCGGTGACCAGCCGGCCACCCCGCAAATGCTGCACGATCTGGAAAAGCCTGTCGGCGCGGCGCATCGATTTCTCCCCCGGGGTTTATGGCTTCAGCCCTTCGCGCTTGCGCTGCGCGGCAACGAATTTCGCTCCGAAGGACAATCTGCCCGTGGTCGGCGTCCCAACATCCAGCACACGCCAGAAGGGCGCGACGTCGCCCGGCGCCATGCCGCGCTCGAGGTCCTCGTGAGCGGCTTCGGCAACGGTGCGCAGATGATAGCCGATCGTCACCGGGCATGTCACTTCGGCGCCGTGCTCGATCGCCAGAGCGGTACGCAACGCACGAACATCCATTTCGACCCCTTCGGGGATCGAGCGGATGAAGTCGTCGACCTGGCGCGCGGTCGGCACCAGCATCGACTGGCCCTCGACGACATCGCCGACCGTGCGCGGCGACGGCTTGATGCCGTTGATGCCTGGCGTGTTCAGCCTGTCGTTCCAGCTTTTCACCATACGCGGATTGGTCCTGATCGTCGGTTCGTGTTCGTTGGTGTCAGGATCGAAGCCGCTCCAACTACCGCATGCCTCCTGACAACATCCTGTCAGGAGGCTGCGGCGAAGCTACCGGCAAACAAAGGCTTCTTCCCTGAACTCAACATCACTGGCTGCCATTACATCTGGGCGTGGTGCCGCCACAATCCAAGTCGCGGCGGCAAAATTTCAGTTTTCGCGCACGCGGCCCGTGTAAAGGTCCGGCCAGCCAATGTCCTTGCGGATGTCCGCCGGCAAGGTGTTCAGGAAACGCTGGGTACGGATCTCGTTGCGCACGGTGCGGATCCTGCCGACATAGTGCTGCACGCTGCGCAGAATGGTAAAACCGTTCATGACCTCACTCCTCTCTTTTCGATGAGGAGAGTATCTCACACCCCTCCTGACAGCAGTCTGTCAGGAGGTTGACAGGGCGCCGAAGAAGGCGGTACGGCGCCCCTCGCAGGGTTCAAATGAAGCCGGTTCTGTCAGGAATGGTCCGCACGAAGCGTGCCTTAAGAACGGCTTTGACAGGCATCGGCATTGCTGGTCAAAGGCGTCATGACGAAACTGCTCGCCCTTGTCATCATCGGCATCATGCTGATCCAGGTCATCAAGCCGCTGGGATGGCCGGGGCTGAAGCGGCGCGGCGATTTCTGGAAGCTGGCGCTGCTGGCCATGGCCGCGATCTCGCTTGCGGCGGTGCTTGGGCACTGGGCGTAGGTCTGTTCATATTCAGGTGAGGACGGCCTGCGAGTGGCGTCTCCTGACCTGAAGCTCAACTTACCTTGCTCGCTTCACCACCCAGCACGAAATCCAGCAGATGCTCCGCCCAGGCGCGATAGCCTGCTTCGGAAGCGTGGAATCCGTCGGAGGCGAAACCGGCCTCGGGATCGGTGATCGGCAGGCGCGCAGCGGCAATGGCGCCGCGCTCGTTGCAGAGCCGCGCGCCCATCCGGTTCATTTCCGTGGCGCGGATCTCGAGAATCCTGCCGAGCAATGGCGGCATTGCCGGCGAGCGGGTGAATTCCAGCACCGGCGACCACACGACACGCGCTTCCGGCCATTTGGCGCGCAGCGCGTAGAGCAGGCCGCCGAACTCCTTCTTGAAGCGCGGCACGGAGTGGAAGTTCTTGGTGTCGTTGGTGCCGATGGCAAGCACGATATGGGTCCAATGATCGGCCGACAGGTTGGGCAGGACATAATCGCGGATCTGGCCGGATGTCGCCGAATTGAAGCCGGCGGCGCGCCAGCGCACGGCGCTGCCGGTGCGTTCGGCGATCAGGCCGGCAAGCTGCGCGGCAAGCCCGTATTCCGATTGCTCGATGCCGACCGACGCTGCCGAGGAGTCGCCCAGGACCAGCAAGGCGACGGGCGGCGCCTTGCCCGGTATCTCGTGCAGGACCGGGCCTCGCGCGGGCAGCATGCGCGTGGTGCGCCGGCGCACCCCGAGTCCCTGCCAGACATAGACCGGGAAAGCGAGCCAGGTGAGAAGGGCAAGCAGGCGCTGCATGGCGGTTCCGTGGCGTGACCCGCAAGCCATTAGCGCATGTTTGGGCTGACGTGAACGATGCCGTTCACGCGCAGCAGTCCGGCCGGTCCTTGTCCTGGTATTCGTCGTGCAGGCGTACCCAGTCCATCAGGTTGTGATACGGACCGGCCTCGTCGCGGCCCTTGGGCGTCATGTCGAGATAATGATAGGCCCCGATCAGCGCGTCGCCGCCGCGGGCCCGCGACAGGAAGGTTAGGAAGATGTCGCCATTGCCGTCGCGATAAAAGACGCTGGTGCCCGGCAGGTCTTTCGACCGCAACGGACGCTTCTCGAAATTGTAGGTGGTTTCGCCCGCCGCGATCTGCCTGTCGGTGAAGGAGACCTGCAGGTCGAAGTTGAAATCGGACGCGTAGGACGACACCCAGTCGAACCTCCAGCCCATGCGTCGCTTGTAAGGCAGGATTTCCGCGAGCGGCGCGCGCGAGACGACGACCAGCGAGACGTCATGATGCTTCAGATGCTGGTTGGCGCCGTCGATATGGTCGGCGAGGAACGAGCAGCCCTGGCAACGGTGATCGCAACCCGGCGTCATCATGAAATGGTAGACGATCAGCTGGCTGTTGCCGGCGAACAGGTCGCCTAGGCGCCTCGGTCCCGCTTCGCTTTCAAAGACATAATCCTTGCGCAGCTTGAACCAGGGCAGCTGCCGCCGCTCCGCGGCGACAGCGGCGCGGAACCGCGTCAGTTCCTTCTCGCGTTCCAGATGCTTGCGATGCGCCTCGAACCAGTCCTCGCGCGAAACCACGGCATTGCGATGCATGACCATCTCCTGTCCTCTCCTGCCAGGACGTTCGACATGGGCGCGATCCGACATCGCCGCCGCCGTTTCGCTGCATCAGGTAGGAACGGTGCCTGTAAAAAGCAAAAGCCCGGGCTATACCCGGGCCCTTGCTGTTTATTGGAAGGGATGGCGTCACGCGGCCTTTTCCAGCGCCGGCTGCCATTTCCCGAGCGCCGCCAGATGGTTCATGTGCGCGCGGTGGGTGAAGGCGGCCTGGCCGGCGGCAACGTTCGAGGCCTTGCCGCTCCACGCCTTCTGCGGCGCGGCCTGCAGGGCGCGGCCATAGGAAAAGGTCAACTTCCACGGATGCGGCCCGATGGCGTTGATGGCGTTGAGGTTGGCGGTCGCCTCCTCGTCCTCCTGGCCGCCGGAGAGGAAGGCAATGCCCGGCACCGCCGCCGGCACCACTTCGCGGAACAGCTTGATCGTCTTCTCGGCGATTTCCTCCGGGCTGTCGGTCTTGCCCGATTTCTTGCCCGAGATGACCATATTGGGCTTCAGGATCGAGCCTTCCAGCACGACGCGAGCCGCATAGAGCTCGTCATAGAGCTTGACCAGCGTCGCCTTGGAGACGTCGTAGCAGGTGTCGATCGAGTGG
>NZ_VFTW01000028.1:0-68732 GCF_006440815.1 Mesorhizobium sp. B2-8-3 | reverse complement strand
GATCTACACCCACGTGCTGGAGGAGCGGCTGGTGCGGCTGGTCAACGATCATCATCCGCTTGCCGACTAGGCCTCATATCGCTATGTGAGGGCGACGTTCCACCCCCCGGAGCCGGCATTTCAGCGGTTCCGCCTGCCATTGCCTTCCGACGGATCGGTCCGCCCAAGCATGTACAACTACCTCGACTTCGAAAAGCCGGTGCAGGATCTGGAGCTCAAGATCCTTGAGCTGAAGAAGCTTGCCGAGAACGGCGAGGCGGTCGATGTCGCCGAAGAGATCAGCAGGCTGGAAAAGCGTTCACGCGACGCATTGCGCGACCTCTACAAGGCGCTCACGCCCTGGCAGAAGGTGCAGGTCGCGCGCCACCCCGACCGCCCGCACTGCGTCGACTACATCAAGGCGCTGTTCACCGATTTCACGCCTTTGGCCGGCGACCGCAATTTCGGCGACGACCAGGCGATCGTCGGCGGCTTCGCCCGTTTCCGCGGCGAGCCCGTCGCGGTGATCGGCCAGGAGAAGGGCTCCGACACGGCAAGCCGTATCAAGCACAATTTCGGCTCGGTGCGCCCCGAGGGCTACCGCAAGGCGGTGCGGCTGATGGAGCTTGCCGACCGCTTCCAGATCCCGCTGCTGACGCTGGTCGACACCGCCGGCGCCTATCCCGGCGTCGGCGCCGAGGAGCGCGGCCAGGCCGAGGCCATCGCGCGTTCGACCTCGGCTTGCCTGTCGCTGAAAGTGCCGTCGATCTCGGTGGTGATCGGCGAAGGCGGCTCCGGCGGCGCCATCGCGATTGCCACCGCCAACCGCGTCTACATGCTGGAACACGCCATCTATTCGGTGATCTCGCCCGAGGGTGCCGCCTCGATCCTGTGGCGCGACACCACGCGCTCCAAGGACGCGGCGACCAACATGAAGATCACCGCGCAGGATCTTCTCGAGATGAAGATCATCGACGCCATCATTGCCGAGCCGATGGGCGGCGCCCAGCGCGCGCCGGAGACGGTGATTGCGTCCACCGGCGACCTCATCGCCAGGACGATGAAGGACTTTGCCGGCGCCAACACCGATTTCCGCGAGCAGCGCCGCGAGAAGTACCTGGCGATGGGCCGCAGCCTTTAATCGGGCATCTTGCGGTAAACTGTGGCGGCAACGACCAATTTCGCCACAAAAATGCCGCCGGATTCGGCTCAATGGACTTGCCGTGAGGGGTTGGCCCAATTTGTCGCGAAGGCTTGCGGTAAGGAATTTTCAAGGTTAACGGGCTTACGATCCACCGGTGTTCAGCCTGCGGGTCAAGCCATGCCGAGAGCCGTTGGCCCGAAAGAAGAGACGTAGCCGTACCGATGTTTGCCAAGCTTGCCCGCACCGGAGTCCTTATCGCCGCCATTGGCGTCGCCGGCTGCAATGATTCGTCGATGAAGGATTTCGCGCCGGAGGCCAACAAGCCGTTGCCGGACAAGATCCTCGCCGACATGAAGGCCAAAGGCATGGTGCGCACCTCCTCGGTAATGGCGCGCATCTTCAAGGAAGAAGGCAAGCTGGAGATCTGGAAGGCCAAGACCAATGGCCGCTACGATCTCGTCGCCAGCTACGACATCTGCAAATGGTCGGGAAAGCTCGGCCCCAAATACACCGAGGGCGACCGCCAGGCGCCGGAGGGCTTCTACACGGTGCGTCCGTCGCAGATGAATCCGCGCTCGAATTACCATCTGTCCTTCAACATCGGCTTCCCCAACGCCTATGACCGCGCCAATGGCCGCACCGGCCAGAACCTGATGGTTCATGGCGCCTGTTCGTCGTCGGGCTGCTATTCGATGACCGACGCCCAGATCGAGCAGATCTATGCCTTCGGCCGCGACGCCTTCCAGGGCGGCCAGACCGAGTTCCAGGTCCAGGCTTTCCCGTTCCGCATGACCGCCGCCAACATGGCGCGCTACCGCAGCGACCCGAATTACGAATTCTGGAAGATGCTGAAGGTCGGCTACGACAATTTCGAGATCACCAAGGTGCCGCCGAAGGTCGACGTCTGCGAGAAGCGCTACGTCTTCAATCAGGTCGCGCCCGAAGGCACGAGCTTCGACCCGACTGGCCCCTGCCCCGCGACGACCCAGCCGGATTCGTTGAAGACGGCCTACGCCAATTACGAGAAGAGCTACGACGCGGCCTTCAATTCGGCCGTAAAATCGAGCACGCCGCCACCGAAGCCGACGATTGCCGGCGTAAAGGAAGCCAGCATCGTTTCCGACTGGTCGAAGCGCCGCGCCCGCGGCGAGCGCGTGCCGATCGATCCGCCCTCGATGAATTCCGACGGCTCGGTGACGGAAACGACCCGCATGGGCCGCATAGATTCCCCGCTCGGCCGCAAGATGGCAGCAGCCGACGCGGAAAAGGAAGCCAAGCGCAAGGCCGAAGAGCAGCGCCTCGCGGCGATCGAGGCGGCCAAGGCCGCCAAGGAACAGGCAAAGGCGCAGGCGCTGGCCGAGAAGGAGGCCGCCAAGCAGGCCGCGCAGCAGCCGGTCGTCACCGCCGGCGTCGAACCCGCGCCCGTCCAGCCAGCGCAGGAAACGCAGGCCGCCGACGCCGACCAGGGCACCGTGTCGAAGCTGAAGAAGAAGCTGCTCGGCATGTTCGGCGGCTGACATTTTTATGCATGTCGCCCAAAAGTGGACGGCGGTCTTGGGATAACGACATGCATGAACAAAAGGCAAAGCCGCCCGCCAACTACGATCTCAAGGGATTGAACTGTCCCTTGCCGGTGCTGAAGGCCCGCAAGCGACTGGCCGCGATGCGACCTGGCACCCGGCTGTGGCTCGAGACCACCGATCCGCTCGCGGTGATCGACATCCCGGCCTTCTGCGCCGATGCCGGTCACCAATTGGTCGAAACGGCCGCGGTCGCCGGCGGCCACCGCTTCCTGGTCGAGCGCGGCAACGCGGCCTGAGCCGGTGTCTTTTCGGCTTACAATCCAGCTATCGCCAGCGGATTGGCTTCCAGCGCCGCGCGGTCCGGCGTGTCGATCGACGGCTTGTTGGTGAAGGCGGCGAACAGCCGCCGGATATAATCATCCGGCATATCGAGCGTGATCAGCACCAGCCTGGTGCCGCGCTGGCCATCGGGCCAGGCCGGCAGTCTTGCCGGCGGATGCAGGATCTTCTGCACGCCGTGGATGACCACCGGCCGCGAGGGGTCCTCCGCGAGCTCGATGACGCCCTTCATGCGCAGGAGTTTCTCGCCATGCGTCGAGCGCAGAAGGTCGAGGAACATCTCGATCGCCGAGAACGGCACCGGGCCGTCATGGACAAGCGAGTGCGAACGCACCCGCGTGTCGTGGCGATGCGCATGGGGATGGCGGCCATGATCATCGTCACCGTCATGGTGATGATGGTCGTGATCATGGTGATGATCTTGATCATACGCCGCCTCCTCGCCAAGCCAGCGCCGCACGTCGGCGGACTTGGTCTCAGGATCATAGAGGCCGCAATTGAACAGCGCCGCGGCGCCGGCCTCGCCGACATCGAGCACGACGGCGCCCGGATTGATCTGCTTGAGTCTTGCCCGCAACGCCTCGACCCCGGCCGCGTCGGCAAGGTCGGCCTTGGTCAGCACGATGCGGTCGGCCACCGCGGCCTGTTTCACCGCCTCGACATGGGCATCGAGCGTGGCCTCGCCGTTGACGGCGTCGACCAGCGTGATGACGCCGTCGAGCCGGAACGCCTGCACCAGCGCCGGATGCGCCATGATCGACTGCAGCACCGGCGCCGGATCGGCCAGACCCGTCGTCTCGACGACGACACGGGCCAGTTTCGCGATACGGCCGGTCTGCAGCCGGTCGACGAGATCGGCGAGTGTGTCGACGAGGTCGCCGCGCACCGTGCAGCAGAGGCAACCATCGGAAAGCTGGATGATGCCGTCCGAGGCCTGCTCGACCAGGAGATGATCGATCGCAACCTCGCCGAACTCGTTGATGATCACCGCGGTATCGGCAAGCTCCGGATCCTTGAGCAGCCGATTGAGCAGCGTCGTCTTGCCGGCGCCGAGAAAGCCGGTGAGCACCGAAACGGGAATGGGAAAGCCGCTCATCAGCTTGGCTAGTTGGCAGCTTTGACGGGCTGGTCGCCCTGCGCTCCGGCGGCGGCCGTCGCCAGCGGCTCGGCGCCGGCCGGCGCCGGTCTGTCCGGCCGCCAGATCGGCAGCGGCACATCGGCATAGTTCTGGTCGACCTGGTCGACGAATGCCTTGGGCGCTGGCCCCGTGGCGCCGCCGAGTCCGACCGCGACCAGTGTCGGGTGGTCGAGCTTCACCTGGTAGGGCGATTTCGACTTGTCCTTGGCCGCAACCTCGGGCGCCGCCTCGGACTGCTCCTCCTTCGGTTTCTTCGCGCAGATCTCGTCATGCATGTCGTTGGGCGACAGCGTGTCGCCATAGGGCTTGAGAGCGCCAAGCGTGGTCGAAGTGGCCGACGGCATCTCAAAACCCAGATCGAGCAGCTTTGCCGCCGCTTCGGCGCGGCTGATCGCCGATTTCTCGCCAAGCACGACGGCCACCAGCGTGCGCCCGTTGCGCGTCGCCGAGCCGATCATGTTGAAACCGGAAGAGCAGACGAAGCCGGTCTTCATGCCGTCGGCGCCGGGATAGCGGCCGATCAGCAGATTGTAGTTCGGGATGGCCCTCTTGCCGACGGCAAGGCCTTCGATCGAGAACCAGGGCGCGTATTGCGGAAAATCATTGCGCAGCGCCGCCACCAGCACGGCAAGGTCGCGCGCGGTCGTGTACTGTTCCGGCGAATAGAGCCCGTTCGGGTTGACGAAATGCGTGCCCACCATGCCGAGCCTGGCCGCCTCCGCGTTCATGCGGTCGGCAAAGGCGGCTTGCGACCCGCCGATATTCTCGCCGACGGCCATGGCGATGTCGTTGGCCGACTTGACCAGCATCATCTTCAGCGCATTGTCGAGCCGCATCACCGAGCCGGGCTTGAAGCCCATCTTGCTCGGCGGCTCACCGGCGGAATGCTTCGTCACCTTGATCGGCGAATCGAGCGCCACCTCGCCCGCCTGGATCGCGCGGAAGGTGACATAGGCCGTCATCAGCTTGCTGAGCGAGGCCGGATACCAGCGCTTGAACGCGTCCTGATGCTCCAGAATGGAGCCGCTTTTGAGGTCGAAAAGCACGACCGGGTTGGCACGCGCCGCGCCGGCGAGCGCCGGAAGCGCCAGCGCGCCTGCCAGCAACAGGTTGAGGAAATGCCTTTGCCGCATGATCAAATCCGAAATCGCCTCTTGCCGTAGTCGCCGCTGGGTCCGTAAGATTTCGTTACCCATCGCCAGCACAAATGCGGCTCGACCCTCGACCCCGGACCGCATTGTTGTGGTGCTATTTACCCTATGTGACGCCAAAATGGCAAAGTTCAACATAATCACAATTGCTGAGCAGCGGATCTGAACCGACTGCCGCCAATCAACCAAGAGATGGAACGATCATGCCGATTCTGAACCGCGCCGCGCAAATGCAGGAAGAAGTCGCCGGCTGGCGACGACATCTGCACCAGACACCGGAGCTGAATTTCGACGTCTTCCAGACCGCCGGCTTCGTCACCGAAAAGCTGAAGGCGTTCGGCTGCGACGAGGTGGTGACGGGACTGGGCAAGACCGGCGTCGTCGGCATCATCCGCGGTCGCAAGGGCGATGGCCCGACCATCGGGCTGCGCGCCGACATGGACGCGCTGCCGATCGACGAGATCACCGGCAAGCCGTGGGCCTCGACCGTGCGCGGCAAGATGCATGCCTGCGGCCATGACGGCCATACCGCGATGCTGCTTGGAGCCGCCAAATACCTCGCCGAGACGCGCAATTTCACCGGCACCGTGGCGGTGATCTTCCAGCCGGCCGAGGAAGGCGGCGGCGGCGGCAACGAAATGGTCAAGGACGGCATGATGGAGCGCTTCGGCATCGAGAAAGTGTTCGGCATGCACAACATGCCGGGCCTGCCGGTCGGCCAGTTCGCCATCAAGCCGGGCCCGATCATGGCCGCGACCGCCGAATTCACCATCACCGTCAAGGGCCGCGGCGGCCATGCCGCGATGCCGCACGGCACGATCGATCCGATCGTCATCGCCAGCCAGCTGGTCGGCGCGCTGCAGACCATCGCCTCGCGCAGCACCGATCCGGTCGAGGCCGTGGTGGTGTCGGTGACGAAGTTCCATGCCGGCGACGCCTACAACGTCATTCCCGAAAGCGCCGAGATCGCCGGTACCGTGCGCACGCTGAAGAAGGAAGTGGCCAAGAAATCGGAAGAGCGCATTCGCGCGCTCTGCGCCGGGCTCGCCTCCGCCTTCGGCGCCACCATCGCGGTGGATTACGACGCCAACTACCCCGTCACCTTCAACCATGCCGAGGAGACCGTGTTTGCGGGCGATGTCGCCGCCGATATCGCCGGCGACAGCCATGTCCACCGCGCCATCCAGCCGGTGATGGGCGGCGAAGATTTCTCCTATATGCTGGAAGCCCGCCCCGGCGCCTTCATCTTCATCGGCAACGGCGACTCGGCCGGCCTGCATCATCCGGCCTACGACTTCAACGACGAGGTCATTCCGCACGGCATGAGCTATTGGGTGAAGCTGGCCGAAACCGCGCTGGCAGCCTGACAGTCCGGCAGCGAAGGCCCCGCCGCCATATGCTTGGCCGGCTCAGCCGGCCTCGCGGAGACATTACGGCCTATGGGGAGGTCAGCATGCCCCTTGGCGAACCGACCCGAAGCGGCTATGTGTCTGGCCGCGTGGTCCCGTAGCTCAGTAGGATAGAGCGGCAGATTCCTAATCTGTAGGTCACAGGTTCGATTCCTGTCGGGATCACCAAGTTTTTCAAGGGCTTGGCGAGCAAATCGCCGCATGGTGGGTGTCAGGGCGATCCTGAAGTGAACGGCCCCGAAAGGTGGTGCGTGCGCATAAGTGTGGAGAGACGGTTGACGGCCTCGGCGAGCTCTTCGCCTCCGGAAGCGATCAGCGCCGGTCGCTCCTGCTCGGACGCCGCCAGGATGCGTTCCCAGAACGCGGCAACGAGAGCGCTTGATCGGGCGAGGTCGGCGGCCACGTTTTGATCGTTGGCCAGCGCCGCCAGGTGCCGGAGATTGATGCCGCCGATACCGGGCGGGGTTTTCGCCCCCATGTCGACAAAACCGGAAGGCAGCGATCCTTTCAGATTGTGGACGCGATGGTCGACGATGGCGGCGCGGATCTGATCGACCGCTTGCTTGGCGCCCGCGACACGGGAGGGATGGTCGGTGTCGGCCGCGGCATGCGGGAGAAGTTCCAGACGCTGGCCATGGCGTTCGACCAGCTTCAGATAAGGCAGCATCGGTCCTGAAAGCGTGACGCCGTCGGCAAAAAGGTCGGCATCGATCGCCGCGTGGGAAATACGGCCCGATTCCAATGCGCGCTCCAGCGCTGGCACATCGACCAGCTCGCCGCGGTCATAGTTGATCAGCACGGCGCCGTGGTTGAGAGCGGAAAGCAGCTCGTCTCCGATCAGCCCGGCGTTGGCGTATTTTTGCCGGCCGGCATCGAAAGCACCCAGGCCGAGATGGACCGAAAGCGCGTCCGCGCCGCGCGCCGCGTCTTCCATGGTTGCGGCATAGTCGAAGCCTTCCAGCTCGATCCATTTTTGGTAACGGGGCCGCGCATGGATGGCGACCCGCATGCCGAAGGCCTGGCCGAGCCTGGCGAATTCCCGACCGATATTGCCATAGCCGATCACCGCCAGTCTTTTGCCTTCGAGCTTTTCGGTCGGATAGTGCCGCAGGTCTTTTCCCGTATCGAACTGCCCGCCGGCGACCAGGCTGTTGAGCCTGTCCACGGGAAGATCCGGCCTGACTTTCAGCAGCGCCTTCATGGCCATTTGCGCGGTGGCGCGACTGTTGATGCCCGGCGTGTTCATAAGCGGCGCTTCGCCGCCCTCTCCGCTGCCCCCGCCCCAGGATGCCGAGCCCATATTGCCGGTGCCGGTCCCGATGCGCACGCCGCCGAGGCGGAACCTGGCCTCCGCCGGAATAAAGGTCGCCGCGGCGATGACGGCGTCATAACGGTCGTCGCCAGCCTCGGCCAACAATTCTTCCCGCGTGCTCAATTGCGGCAGGTAGAAGAAATGCAGCCTGCCGGGATCGAGGGCGCCAGCGCTGCCGATGCCTGTCTGATGGAACACATCGCCCTTGGCTTCGATGTAAGCCTTGACCTCGCTGTGATCGGGATTGCCATCCGCGCCGAAGCGAAGGCCGACAAAGTCGCAGATCAGAATGTTGGCTGATGTCATGAACGTCGTTTCCCTGCAGCTGTCTCCAGCTACTCCGATCCATTATCCGATGGACGACGTGAAGCGGCATATCCGGGTCGCAAGCGAGAGATTTGCCTCAGGAAGCTAGAACCTGTCGGCCCTGACTTGGAAGGGACAAGCCGCTGAACAATTCATGGATCGGTCCGCTAATGGTTTTCATGGCCGGACGAGACCCGCACGATCAGCCTGCCGAAATTGCGGGCCGGCGGTGCCGCGCCGGTCCCGCAGTCGGCGCATCGGTCTGGAGGGGCCGATGCGCGATGACACTTGAATTCTCAGGCAACCTTGCGGTCGGCCTGGCGCGCGAAGATCTCCTGGACCTTGTCCGCTATCGCCTTGCCGAGATCTCGGTTGTTCTGCGCAGTGAAGTGGATGCCGTCGCAGCCGTCGGTGGTGATGAAATCCCCGGCATTGAGGAAATCGACCTTCGTGAAATCGGCCATGGCACGATATTCGGCCGCGAGCGCCGCCGTCTTCTCATGGCCGCCGGCGAACATGCCCTGGAAAAAGGGATGCGGCATCGGGGTCAGCGGCGGCGGCGCGACCACCAGCGCCTGCGGGGCCGGATAGGGCGTGCCGACACCGCCGGCGCTGGTGAGAATCTGGCCGACGAGCTTGGCCATGCCGTTGGCGATCTCGTAGGGCGTGCGGCGGAAGAACGACTTGGTGTCATTGGTGCCGAGCATGACGATGACGAGGTCGAGCGGCAGGTGGCTGGCGATGGCCGAGGGCAGATAGGCGCTGCCGTTGAGGCGCGGATCGTTGGGATCGTCGAGGCTGGTCGTGCGGGCGCTCAAACCTTCCTCGATCACATGATATCCGTCGCCCAGATGCGAGGCCATCACGCCCGTCCAGCGGTCCTGATAGGCGTAGCGATGCGTCGGCGATCCCTCGATGACCGGTATCCAGCCCCAGGTCAGCGAGTCTCCAAAACAGAGGATCGATTTTTTGGTCATGTCTCCAATCCATTTCCCTATGCGATTGACTATTGGCCGTCCCGAACTCGCCGCTCAGTTCGACCTGCTCCTGATGCCGTAGAGGATCGCCGCGAGCAGGATGATGAGGCCTTGCGCGACCAGCTTGCCGGGCTCGTCGACGCCGAAGGTTGTCATCACGACGAACAGCAGCGCAAAGGACAGCACGCCGAAGAAAGGCCCCCAGACGCCGCCTTCCCCACGGCCGAAAACGACGCCGCCGAGGATGGTCGCGGCGACCGCCAGGATCGGCAGGTCGAGGCCGATCCGGACGCTGCCGACGGCGATCGAAGCCGTCTGGACCAGCGCGGCGATGCCAGCGAACAAGCCCGCCAGCGTATGCGCAAGCACGACCGTGCGCGCGACCGGGACGCCGGAGAAATGCGCCGCCTGCACGTTCTCGCCGACCGACGTCACATAACGGCCGAAGACCGTGCGCGACAGGAACAGCGACAGCGCCACCGAAACCACCACCCAGAAGATCACCGGCGTCGGCACGGGGCCGAGCTTGGTGTTGTAGATGTCGGCGAACATGCCGGGCACATCGCCGGGCGGCTTGCCGCTGGACAGATATTGCACGATCCCGACCAGGATGATGCCGACCGCGAGCGTGACGATGACGGCCGAGACTCGCCTCACCCCCACCATGAGGCCGTTGAAGAACCCGACGGCCAGCCCGATGCCCAGCGCCAGGACAATGAAGAAAGCCATGGAAGCGCCGGGAAAGACGCCGGACGAGATAGTATAGTTGATGAGCAGGATGACACCGCCGCCCGACAGGTCGATGCTTCGCACCCGCATCACAAGAAGCTGGCCCAGCACCAATATGCCGAGCGGCACGATCTGGCGCACGAATATGCCCATGATGTTGAGATTGAGCATGTTCGGCCGCGCGATCCACAGAACCAGGAGCAGCACGCCAAAGACGTAGTAGGCAGGAGGGACGCGCAGGAAGCGGCGCATCATAGGATGGGTGAGCGCGGCTGCCACTTACAACCCCATCTTTTTGCGCGACTGCACAGCGACCACAAAAAGCAGGATCGCCCCCTTGATGGTGGTCTGGATGAAGGGCGACACATTTGTCAGGTTCATGCCGTTGGCAAGCAGCGCCATGACAAGGGCGCCGATGACGGTCCCATGCAGGCTGCCGATGCCGCCGGAAAGCTGGGTGCCGCCGATGGCCACCGCCGTGATCGCGTCGAGCTCGAACAGCAGCCCGACATTTGGATCGCCCGAGACGATGCGCCCGGCGAGGAAAATGCCGGCAAGCGCCGCGAAGCAGGCGCAGATCACATAGGCAAGCACGATGTTGCGCCGGTCGGCGATGCCGAAATTATGCGCCGCATCCTCCACGCTGGACGAGACGCCACCACCGATCGCGAAAAGATGCAGCCCGAAGCGGGAACCGTAAAGCAGCTTCCAGGCGACCAGGAGGGTGAATACCCCCCAGAACACCGGCATGGGTATCCCGAAGAAGGAGCCGGCCACGGCGCTGATGACGATATCCGGCACCGTGCCGCCCGAAACCGGCCGCAATATCCGCGTGATCCCGAGCAGGATGTACTGCGTCGACAGCGTCGCGATGATCGGATGCACGTTGAAGCGGGTGATGATGAAGCCGTTGCCGAAGCCGACCAGCGCGGCCAGCACGAACACAGCCGGGATCAGCACCCAGGCCGGTCCGCCGAGGGCGAGCACCGCCGTCGTGAAGCTGATCATCGACCCTACCGAAAGGTCGAGCCCGCCGAGCAGGATGACGAACATCTGGCCGACCGCCGTGATGACGAGCGGCATCGCCTGCGGCACCAGATTGAGCAGATTCTCCCCGTTGAGGAATTGCGCCGTCTCGAGGCTGAGCCAAAGCGTGATGGCCAGAACGATCAGCAAGGGCAGCATCCACATGCCTTGCCGCGATCCTCTCGCGCCCGTCAGGCGTCTGCTGATGGTTGTCATCGGCGCTCACCTCTCGCCTCATTGGCCTCCCCGTTGGCGCTGAGCGCGGCGTCGAGGATGTTGTGCTCCGTGGCGTCTGCCGCCGGCATTTCCTTGACGATCGTGTCGTTGTGGACGACGCAGATGCGGTCGCAGAGCCCGATCAGCTCGATCGTCTCGCGCGACAGCACCAACACCGCCCCGCCTTTGCCGGCAAAGTCGCGCAGCAGCCGGTAGATCTCGGACTTTGCGCCGATGTCGACGCCGCGCGTCGGTTCCTCGACGAGCAGGATGTCGATGTCGGCGGCGAGGTAGCGGCCGAGCAGCACCTTCTGCTGGTTGCCGCCCGACAGCGTGCCGACGGGGGCGCTCGGACCGCTGGCCTTCACGGCAAGGCTCGACATCATGTCGGCGACCTGCCGCTGATAGCCGGCGGCCAAGGCCAGTTCCGACCGTTTCGAATGGAGTGCGGCGGCAATGTTGTGCGCCACGGAAAGGCCGAGGAAGAGCCCGTCTTCCTTGCGATCCTCTGGTACGAAGCCGACGCCCATTGCCTGCAGCCGCCGCAC
The DNA here is from genome assembly GCF_006440815.1 of Mesorhizobium sp. B2-8-3. NCBI lineage: Bacteria > Pseudomonadati > Pseudomonadota > Alphaproteobacteria > Hyphomicrobiales > Phyllobacteriaceae > Mesorhizobium > Mesorhizobium sp. B2-8-3. The sequence goes on along the minus strand of NZ_VFTW01000028.1, from coordinate 56,935 downwards.
GCCGCCGCCAGGCGACACCGGCAAGGGCAGCGACTTGCCCTTGATCGTCACACGGCCGGCGAAAGGATGGTATTGACCGACCAGCGAGCGCAGGAAGCGTTGCTGGCCCTGCCCCTCCAGGCCGGCCAGCGCAACGATCTCGCCGCGGTTGAGCGCCAGCGAGAACGGCCTGGAGCGCTCGGTGATGCGGAAACCCTCGACTGAAAGCATGGCGGGGCCGGAGGCATCGCCACGCTGGGGAAAGAGATCGGCCAGCTCGCGGCCGACCATCATCGCGATCAGCGACGCCGGCGTCATCTCGGCGATTGCTCTGGTGCCGACGAGTTCGCCGTCCTTCAGAACCGTGACGGTGTCGCAGATGGCGAAGATTTCGTCCATCCGGTGCGAAATGTAGACCACCGCCTTGCCCTCATCCTTCAGTCTGCGGATGTGGCGGTTCAACACTTCGACATCGGCGGCATTGAGCGCCGCCGTCGGCTCGTCGAGGATGAACACGCTGGCATCGGTCATGATGCCGTGCGCGATCTCCACGAACTGCCGTTCGGCGATGCTGAGCCTCGACACCAGCGTGCCCGGATCGAGCGTGAGGCCGAGTTCGGCAAGCGCGGCGCCAGCCTCGCGCCGCATGCGGCGATGGTCGACCCCGCCGAAAGCAGTGGTCGGTTCTCGGCCGAGAAACATGTTTTCGGCGATCGTCAGATTGGGCAGCAGCGACAATTCCTGGAACACTGTCGAGATGCCGGCTTCCAGCGCATCCTTCGGCCTGTGGAAGGCGACCTGGCGCCCGTCGCGCAGGATGGCGCCGCTATCCGGCTGGTGGACCCCGGCGAGGATCTTCATCAGCGTCGATTTGCCGGCACCGTTCTCGCCCATCAGCGCATGGATAGAGCCGGATTGGAGTGCGATCGAGACGCCCTTCAGCGCCGCCGTGCCGGCGAACGCCTTCCGGATATCCGACATTTCGACAAGGGTTTTCACGAAACAAGCACCACTGCGTTCAGGGAATTCGGTGGCGCGGGCCCACGTCGCCGCAGCCCCGCGCCACCATGGCGCCACCTTTACTTCTTGGCGTAGAACTCCTTGAGCTTGTCTTCGGGCAGCTCCGACGGCCACCACACATTGGCCGAGAGATCGTCGCGATAATATTTCTTGATCTTCTCGATATCCCAGCCGGGCGGATTGTAGTCGTAGTGCTTCTTCAGCTCCTTGCCTTCGAGCAGGGCCACCGCGGCGCGGATGCCGGCCGCGCCCTGGGCCGGGCTGTATTCCGCCGAGATCGACTTGAAGCCGTCGGCGATCCATTGGCCGAAGAAGCCGTTGTTGCCCTCGCCGGTGATCGGCGGGATCTTGGCACCGAACTGCTTGAAGACGTCGACGCAGGCGCGCGTCATATCGGCGCCGGAAGACCAGATGCCGTCGACCTCGGGGTTGTTCAGGTAGAGCGTCTCGCAGAGCTTCTTGGCCTTGTCGTACTGCCAGTCGCCATGCTCCTCGGCGATGATCTTGACGTCGGTCCCCTTCAGCGCCTGCAGCAGGCCGTTGTAGCGCGGTTGGTGTCTTCCGGATGGCCGGCGAGCCCGCGCAGCACCCAGATATTGCCCTTGCCGCCAAGCTCCTTGACCAGGAAGTCGCCCATCACCTTACCGAAATGTTCGGCGCCGCCCTGGATCTCAGTCGTGAAGGCGTCGCTCTCGATACGGCCGGTATGCACGATGACGGGAATGCCCGCCGCCACGGCCTTGGCGATGCTGGCGTCCGCCGAGGTTGACGTGACCGGCTGGACGATGATGGCGTCGACCTTCTGGGCGATCAGGTCCTCGATGTCGGCGACCTGCTTCTTCTGGTCAAAGCCGGCATCGAGCAGGATGAATTTGCTGATGCGCTTGTCCTTGGCGGCGGCAGCCTCCGCCTCATGCGCGACCTGCACCGTCCAGGTGTTCGCGTTTACGCCGAAATGGCTCATGCCGATGACCCAGGGCGGATCCTTCTTGAATTTCCCGGCCTCGACCGCTGGATTGTCGCCGGCACGGGCGGTAACCCCGTCGAGCAGCGATACCTCGTCGGCGAACGAGGGAGCGCACCACATGGTGGTCGCGATCACTGCCGCTGCGATTGATTGGATAATCCGTCTCACTGAGCCATCCTCCTTCTCAAGCTCCATGGACCCTGCTGACCAGGGCCACGACTTCCCCATCGGCGCGCGGCCATTGCCAAACGCCGCACCTGCCGGGGCGATCCCGGCACTGCTTCAGTTCATTTGCTCAACCCGAGCGCATGGCCGCTGGAGACAAAGGTCCAGCGTTGCCGCCATGGATCATGGCAGCCGGTCGGCGCAAAAGGTTCGGGGCATTCCTCCCAGGCTCAGTTCAACCATCGATCCGGCGAGCTGTCAATAATTATTCAGAGTGATGGATTATCTTTGCAGCTTGCGCTACCTTTCCGCCAGATGGCAGGGTCGCTGGACGCGGACGACCGACTCTCGTCCGATAATTTCTGCAAATCAGAACCTTGGCTGGATCGGGGAGGAGCATGCGATCGGTCTTGTGCTACGGCGACTCCAACACGCATGGGCAGGTACCCGGCGGCACACCGCTTGATCGCTACGGCCCGGCCGAGCGCTGGCCCGGTGTCATGGCAAGGGAGCTGGGCGTCGGCTGGCATGTCATCGAGGAAGGCCTCAGCGGCCGTACGACGGTGCGCGACGATCCCATCGAGGGTGCCCACAAGAACGGACGTACTTACCTCAGGCCTTGCCTGCAGAGCCACGCCGTTCTCGATCTCGTCATCATCATGCTGGGGACCAATGATCTCAAGGCGCGCTTCAACCAGCCGGCTTCGGAAGTCGCCATGGCCATGGGCTGCCTCGTCTACGACATCAAGGAGCTCAAGCCTGGCCCGGGCGGCAGCGTGCCCGAAATCATGATCGTGTCTCCGCCGCCAATGCTGGACGACATCAAGGAATGGCGGTCGATCTTCGCCGGCGCGCCGGAGAAGTCGCGGCAGCTGGCGCTCGAATTCGAGATCATCGCCGATTCGCTCGAAGTGCATTTCTTCGACGCGGGCTCGGTCGTCACCTGCGATCCGCTTGACGGATTCCACATCAACGGACAGGCCCATGTGTCGCTTGGCCGTGCACTGGCCCGCGAAGTCGAAGCAATCGGGTGGCCGGATGAGAGATGAACGCGGCATACGGGTGTCCCGCACGACCGATCGCGAGAGGACGCACCATGCCTGACATGCGCTTTGCGCCGCCGAACCCGCTCCGCATCGCGGACCGCGCCAGCGGCCTCAACGCCGTCAGCGTGCGCAGCTACAACGAACGCCTTGTGCTGTCGTTGCTGCTTCAGAGCAAGGATATCACCCGTCTCGAGATCGGTGAGCGGACCGGCCTGTCGGCGCAGACTGTGTCGGTCATCGTCCGATCGCTCGAGCAGGAAGGGCTGATCGCCAAGGGTGAGGCCCAGCGCGGCCGTGTCGGACCGCCGACGGTGCCGATCTCGCTCAACCCCGAGGGTGCCTATTCCGTCGGCATCAGCGTCGGCCACCGGCAGGTGGAGGTCGTGCTTGTCGACTTCGTCGGCTCGATCCGCTCCCATACGGTCCTGCCGTTCTCAGCCGCACAAGACACCAACCACCCGCAATTTATGACCGCCATCGCCAAGGCGATTGCCGATCTGCCCCGGCATCTCCACTCGCGCATTGCCGGTATCGGCCTTGCCCTGCCCGGCGACGAAGCAGAACTCGAGCTAACGCCAAAAGCGGCGCGCGAGCGGTTCGACGCCCTGCAGGAGGAGGTCGAGAGGGAGATCGGTTATCCCGTCTACGTCCAGAACGACATCACCGCCGCTGCCGGTGGCGAAAGCATGTTCGGCGTGGCAAAGCATCTTTCGGACTACCTTTTCTTCTATCTCGGCGCGCGCCTGCACAGCCGCCTGGTCCTCAATCACCAGATCTACAACACCACTGCCGCGGTGAGTTTCGACGTCGGCATCCTGCGCCTGGAGCAGGAGATCCGGAAAAATGGCAATTCGCCCTCCGAGCTGTGGGAGCGGCGCGCGGACTGGCCTTCGTTCGGCGATGCCGAGATCGCGTGGCAACGCGAGTTGCTGGAGCAGATGAAGTCGTCGATAGCGGCGCTGAAGCCGTTCGTTCCCGTGGCTTCGGTCGTGCTGTCCTCTTACGCGCCGCAGGCGGTCTGCAAGGCAATCTGCCGGGAGCTGGAACAGGCTATGCCTGGTATAAGCGCCATAGCCGGCAACATCGAGCGTTCGCCCAAGGCGGTGGGAGCGGCGGGCCTGCCCTTCAGCTCGCGGTTCATGGTGGAGTGACGTTCATGGTCACCGGCGTCTCGCTGCCCATCGACGGCGGCTACACCTGCCGGTGATATCGGGCGCACAACAAACACTGGACCAAGCCACCAGCAGCGGCGGGACGGCGGCGTGGCCGCTTGAAGTCAGCCACGCCCCAACGAACCCAGCCGGTCAGCCTGAGATGATTTCGTAGCGAAGGATCTGGGCGTCGCCGAGGGCCGATCTGCGTCCAGGCGAGATGACGCCGGAGCCGAAAAGGAGAATATCTTCGCGGCGTACGAATACTTCATTGCCGGGCCCCATCGACACAAATGTGCCCGACGAGCTGCGCTCGACAAGCCGGACCTTGCCATTCGAAATGGTGAAGGTCGCGTGGTGCCTTGAGACCCAGGGCCGCGGGACGACGATATTGCATTCCGGAGATCGGCCGATCGTCACCAATTCGTTGTTTCGGCAGGATCGCACCTGATCTTGATAGCGGATGACCAGATTGATCTGCGGCAGCGGAGCGGAGCGCCTATCGACAAAGGTGCCTCGATTGGCGACGTGCGTGCTGAGGGCCCCATCGTCGCTCCTCAGCGTATAGACATCGAAGAGTTCTTGCTTTCCCTTGAATGCCATTTTGTCGAGGAGCCGCAAGGTACTGCGGCTGCCCGCGGAAAGGGCTTCGAAGAAGCTCTGGCTGATCAGGACCTCCCCGGGGCTGGCCGTGGTGGACAATCTTGCGGTGACATTGACAACGTCGCCGAACACCGCGCCACGCGCGCGAATGACCGCCCCGAAATGCAATCCGATCCGGGCGATCAAAGGTTCTTTCGTCAGTTGGCCGCCAATCTGGCAGACGGCCCTCAGCGCCGCCTCCGGTCTCTCGAACAGGCTGAGCACGTCATCGCCCTTGGAGTAAATGAAGTCACCGCCGTGCTGGGCGACGATCCCGCGTATCGCGTCGAGGCAATCCGAGACCTGCCGCAGCAGGGCGGCATCGTCGCCGATGCGCTCATAAAGTGTCGTGCTGCCCACGACATCAGCTAAGAGGACTGCGGCTAGAAGTCTTTCCTGATCCATCGACTCGTATCCGCCCCGAGAACGTGGCGTGTATAACATACCAAAGGTGACCTTGACTTCTCTACCTGCGCGCCCGGGCGACGGCGCAACGGGGCAAGTGCTTTGGCGCGATTATCCTGGACGGACAGGCACCTGCCTTCCCGCCAAACGGGTTATAGCGGCGATAAAGAAGTTTCGTTTCCCTAACCCGGGCTGCCGGCCGCCGGATTGGCGATGATGGCGGCCCGGAAGCGGGCGACGAAATCGTCGAGCGCCGGGCGCTCGGCGTCCGAGATCGCCCAGTAGGAAAAGGCGTCGTCGGTCCAGTGGACCAGAAGGAAGCCGCCCGCCGAGAGATCGTCCGCCACCGGCACCGATTTGGCCTCGTTCTGCCGGGGTGCGGCCACCAGCGTGATCAGATGCTCGTGATGGCGGTAGACCAGTGCCGGCATCGGCCTGTCACCAATCACCTCGACACGGCCGCCAAGCAGCGCGTAGCCGTCCTTGGCCATGTCGGGCGCGGGCGGCGACACGCCGATGCGCCCGTCGAGCCATGGCTTCACCGTATGCCGGTCGGACGAGACGATGTCGACCGGCGTCGCCGCGAGCAGGCTGCGGCGATGGCCGTTGGCGACGGCCACGGCGAAGCTGTCGGACCCATTGTCCGCCGTCGTCAGCCATTGCGTCGCGCCGCTGGCCAGAAACGCCGTCAACACGATCGAGGCCGCCATCTGGCGCCAGTCGAAGGAGTTGAACCAGCGCGGCGCGCGTGGCCGCATCGCGATGACCTGGCCCTGCTGCTGTTGCGGCACGGAGGGCTGTGCCTCCACCCTCATATCTTCAGCCTCCGTGGCCTCCGCGACCTCGGGATCCTTCACCTCGGCGATCGCCGCGATGCGCGCCAAAAAGTCGTCACTGACGGCGGGCCGCGGCACATTGGCGAGCGCACCGCGCAGCGCCACCAGGCGCGCATGTTCGGCGGCGAGCTCCGGATCGGCGGCCATGCGCCGCTCGACCGCCAGGGCAGCCGCGGCATCGAGCTCGCCATCGACAAGGGCGTGGATCATCAGCTTCATATCCTGCGGGTCTTGCGGCAATCCATCCTCACGCGGGCGGCTTTCATGCGGGCTCATGGCGCCCTCCAAGTTCCGTCATCAAGAGACCGCGGGCCCGCGCCAGCCGCGACATCACCGTGCCTTGCGGCACGCCGAGCATGGTGGCGATTTCGCGGTAGCTGAGACCGTTGATGTCGCGCAGCACCACCGTTTCGCGGAAGGCTTGCGGCAGCCTGGCGATCGCCGCTTCCACCGCCGCCGAATTCGCCTTGGCGATCAGCACCGCCTCCGGGCTGTCGGCATCATTGTCCGGCAGCGGCGAGACGTCGTCGAGATCGGCGAGGTCGCCGACGGCAACCACGCTGCGCGGGCGGTTGCGCGCCATCCATGTGTAGGAAGCGTTGCGCACGATGGTGAGCAGCCACGCGCGGGAATTTCCCCCAGCGAACCCGGCAATGCCCGCATGCGCCTTGAGGCAGGCCTCCTGCACCACATCCTCGGCGTCGGCTTGATTGCCGGTCAGCCAGCGGGCAAGCGACAGCGCATCGCTGAGATGCGGCAGCACCACTTCGGCAAAACGCGCGGCCAGCATCTTTTCGCTCAACACCGTTCCGCCGTCGGGCGCTCCCGCCACGGGTCTGCCGCCGCCGTCAGCGGGAGGCGACGATCTGTCCCTGCTCGTGCGGGTGAAGATCGCGACCGCAGGCGATGGCGCCTGCTTCGAGGGAGGAGAAGGCATTGGTGTCACCGGAGTCAAGTGTCTCGGAAGCAAGGGGCGCCTCGGAAGAGGACGGCGCATCGCTGGCTGCAACGGGATGCTCGCCGTCATGGTCGTGGATCTCGATGGTTGCGATCGGCACGAGATCAGGGCCGGCGGCGGGGCGGTATCGCCCAGAACAGATGCGCCCAGCTCCAACGCTCCAAGCGACGACGACGGCTGACACCTTCGCCCTCTTCAGCCCGCGCGTATTTGTCGTCGTGCCGCTTCATGATGGTCTCCGCTGTTGCGCACAAATGGCGCATGCCCTGGAGACCGGCGGACCGGGCGGTTTATTCCCGGCCGGTCGGCTTTTTCGTTCACGCTAACGTGATCGGACGGCGTGCCCGCCTACAGCGCCAGCAGCGCAAGCCCCGCCAGCGCAGATCCCGCCAACGTCGGCAGCATGCCGAGTTTCAGCCTGAACATGGCGACCATCGCCGCCGCCGACAGCAGCGCGGCACGCCAGTCGAGCGAGGACAGGACCGGAACCTCCACGCCCCAGCCGACGCTTGCCACCTTGCCGAAGACGACATGCAGCGCGAACCACAGCGCAAGGTTCATGATGACGCCGACCACCGCGGCGGTGATCGCGCCAAGCGCCGCCGCCAGCGCCTTGTTCCGTCTCAATTGCTCGATGTAGGGCGCACCGAGGAATATCCAGAAGAAGCAAGGGACGAAGGTGACCCAGAGCGTCAGCAGCGATCCGAGCGATCCAGCCAGCAGCGGGTTGGCAAAGCCGGCATGGCGATAGGCGGCGGCGAAGCCGACGAATTGCAGCACCAGGATCAATGGCCCCGGCGTCGTTTCGGCAAGCCCGAGCCCATCGACCATTTGGCCGGGCGAAAGCCAGCCGAACGAGGTCACCGCTGCCTGCGCGACATAGGCAAGAACGGCATAGGCGCCGCCGAAGGTGACGACGGCCATCAGGCTGAAGAAGCCGCCGATCTGCGCCCAGACGCTCCCCGGCCCCGCCAACACGGCGATCAGCGCCGCCGGCCCCAGCCAGACCGGCAGCCAGATGGCGATGGTGCGGATGGCATGCCCTCGCTTCGGAATGGTGTGGCCGAGTTCGCCCCGCTCGAACATCAGGTCGACCACGCCCCTGGTCTCGGTGCCGGCTGCAGTCTTGCCCTGCGCCGAGGCGGAGAACAGCGCCGGCGCGAAGCGGTTGCCGGTCCAGCCGATCAGCCCGGCTGCGAGCACGATCAGCGGGAACGGCACCCGGACGACATAGATGGCGAGGAAGGCCGCCACGGCGATCGCCACCATCGCACGGTTCTTCAGCGCCCGCTTGCCGATGCGGATCACTGCCTCGACGACGACGGCGAGCACCGCCGCCTTGATGCCGAAGAACAACGCCTCGACGACCGGCGCATCATTGTAGAGCATGTAGAAGCCGCTCAGGCAGAGCATCACCAACGCGCCGGGCAGCACGAACAGGATGCCGGCGACGAGGCCGCCTGCCGTCCGGTGCAGCAGCCAGCCGATATAGACGGCGAGCTGCTGCGCCTCCGGGCCCGGCAGGAGCATGCAATAGTTGAGCGCGTGCAGGAACCGCTCCTCGCCGATCCAGCGGCGCTCCTCGACCAGTTCCTTGTGCATCAGCGCGATCTGGCCGGCCGGCCCGCCGAAGGAGAGCAGGCCGATCCTGGCCCAGAGCCGCGTCGCTTCGCGGAAGCTTGGCGCGGCCGGGATTTCGGCCCGTCGCACAGCGGCGTCCTTGGCAAGCGCGCTCATTGTGCCTTGCCTACAACCGGCCAGTTATGCGTCTCGTCGGTGGCGTCGCGGCACCAGCGGAAGAAGGCGTCGTAGAGAAGCATGCCGGCTTCGAGCTGTTCGAGGTCATCACGGAACATGCGCGACAGGCCAAGCGAAGCGGCGAGGAACCCGGCCGCCTGCGGCACGAGGTCGAGGCGCGCCGTATCGGCGGCGCGCACGAGCAGCGCCAGGCGGTCGAGCGCATCGACGCGCAGTCCGAATTCCTCGACCATCGTGTCGAATGTGCAGCGATCGCCGCGATGGCTCCAGAACACGCCTTCGATATCGAAGGGAACCGCGGCGAAGCGATCCGCGACCAGAGGCACCTCAGCCGCGTCGACGAACAGGAACACCGCATCGGGATCGACGAAGCGGCGGATCAGCCAGGGGCAGGCAATGCGATCTACCTTCGGCCGGGAACGGGTGACCCATACGGTGCGGCCGTTCTGGTCGCGGGGCGGGATCGCGCCGGCCGCGACCAACGGCGCGCTGGCGGCGGCCCAGGCCTCGAAGCCGCCTTCCAACGACTCCGCCGGAATGCCGTCGTGGCGCAGCCACGCGGCAACGCCTTGCGAGAGTTTCTGCCCTCTCTGGCAGATGACCACGACCTTGCGTCCCGAAAACTCCGACGCCCAGCTTGAGACAGTCCTGAAATCGCGCCGGCATGACGCCGGCAACAGGCGCGGATCGGCTTCATAGTCCTCGTCGGTGCGCACATCGACCAGGCAAGGCGCATCGGGCAAGCCGACGAGACGGGAAAGCTGCGGAACGGTAATTGCGGTTGTTGACGGCATGGCGTCCACCTCCAGAACACAGAGAGTTTGGACGCGATCGTTGGGCTGACGCCTCACGGGGTCGTCGCGAGGAACCCCTTGGCCAGGATGCTGGAACGCTCCCCTACGATTGTCAAGAATTCAAATTGCTAATGCATGTCGCGCAAAAGTGTGCAGCGGTTTTGCGATAACGACATGCATGAAAACAAAGGCTTAAAGCGCGTCGCTGAATCCGCTTCAGCGCGACACGCTTTTAGGGAAGATGGGAGCTCCGCCCTGTCTCCCTTAAACGGTCGTCGCCCTTACTGCGCCGTCCAGCCGCCATCCATCGGCAGGGTCGTGCCGGTGATCTGCTTGGCCGCATCCGAGCACAGGAACAGCGTCAGCGCGGCAAGCTCTTCGACGGTGACGAATTCCTTGGTCGGCTGCGCCGCAAGCAGCACATCGTGCTTGACCTGCTCTTCGGTCATGCCGCGCGCCTTCATCGTGTCGGGGATCTGCTTTTCGACCAGCGGCGTCCAGACATAGCCGGGCGCGATCGCATTGACGGTGATGCCGTCCTGCGCGACTTCCAGCGCCACCGTCTTGGTCAGGCCGGCAATGCCGTGCTTGGCCGAGACATAGGCCGACTTGAACGGCGAGGCGACCAGCGCATGAGCGGAAGCCGTGTTGATGATGCGGCCCCACTTGCGGCTCTTCATGCCGGGCAGCACTGCCTTGATGGCGTAGAAGGCTGCCAGAAGATTGATGCGGATGATGGCTTCCCACTTGTCGTCCGGAAATTCGTCGATCGGCGCGACGTGCTGGATGCCGGCATTGTTGACCAGGATGTCGAGGCTGCCGAACGCTGCCTCGGCCTCGTGAACCATGGCGCTGACGGCGGCGCCGTCCATCATGTTGGCGCCCGAATAGCGGCACTTGACGCCGAAATCCTCTTCGATGCCGGCCCGCTCCTGCTCGATCGCCGCGGCGTCGCCCAGGCCGTTGATGGTGACGTTGGCGCCCTCGGCGGCGAAGGCGCGGGCGATTGCCAGGCCGATGCCGCTGGTCGAGCCGGTGACGAGCGCATTCTTCGAAGACAGGGAACCCATGGGAGATCTCGCGACAGGAGGACAGGAGGGAAGACTATGAAGACGAACAGCCGGGAAGGCACATGATTTGTGCGCCGCAGCATCACAATGCCACACCCATATGTCGGCGCTATTACAGCTCCGCGATGGGGTTTGCCGGCTGTAAGAAGTGTCGTCTTGGCGCTGACACGGCACTGTCATGCTGCCGTGCAACATATTTGCCAGCGCATTCGCGCGGGCTCATTTCAAACCTTGTTTGGGGCACCAGCCATGGAAATCGCCGACGTCGTGAAGCGGGCCTATGCGATGCCGCTCACCAACCCGTCCTTCCCGCCAGGCCCTTATCGCTTCTTCGACCGCGAATACATCATCATCACCTACCGCACGACGCGCGAGGCGCTGGAAGCCGTCGTTCCGGCGCCGCTCGAGATCGACGAGCCGCTGGTCAAATACGAATTCATCCGCATGCCTGACTCCACCGGCTTCGGCGACTACACCGAAACCGGCCAGGTCATCCCGGTGCGCTACAAGGGCCAGCATGGCGGCTATGTGCATTCCATGTATCTCGACGACGATGCGCCGATCGCCGGAGGCCGCGAGCTGTGGGGTTTCCCGAAGAAGCTTGCCAGCCCCAAGATCGTGCATGAAGGCGAAGTGGTGGTCGGCACGCTGCATTATGGCAGCGTTCTGTGCGCCACCGGCACCATGGGCTACAAGCACCGCGAGGCCGACCACGACCAGGTGCTGGCCTCGCTCGCCGCGCCCAATTTCCTCATCAAGATCATCCCGCATGTCGACGGCAGCCCGCGCATCTGCGAGCTGGTCCGCTACTACCTCACCGACATCACGCTGAAGGAAGCCTGGACGGCGCCGGCTGCGCTCGACCTTCGCCCGCATGTCATGGCCGACGTCGCCAAGCTGCCGGTGCTCGACATCGTCTCTGCCGTTCATTTCACCGCCGACCTGACGCTGGGCCTCGGCGAAGTCGTGCATGATTACCTCGCGGACCACGGCCGATCGGCTGCCGGCGCGAAGGAGCTGGAGAAAGCCGGTGCTTGAGCGCAACCGCAGCAAGGCGGCCGCCGCCACCATTCAGGAAATCACGGCGCAATATGACCGCATCGCCCTGGTCTTCCAGGGCGGCGGCGCGCTCGGCGCCTATCAGGCGGGTGTCTATCAGGCGCTTGCCGACGCCGGCTGTGAGCCGACCTGGCTTTCCGGCGTCTCGATCGGCGCCATCAACGCCTCGATCATCGCCGGCAACGAGCCGAGCCGCCGCCTGCAGCGGCTGGAGCAGTTCTGGCAGACGATCTCGGGCCGCAAGATCTGGGCCTATACGCCCGAAGGCGACATCTACCGCGACATCCGCAACCAGACCTCGTCGTGGATGACCATGACCATGGGCCAGCCCGGTTTCTTCAAGCCGCGCAGTCCCAGCCCCTGGTTCCAGCTGACGGGAGCGGAAGGCGCCACCAGCTTCTACGACACCGCCGAGCTCAAGGACACGCTGGAGAGCCTGATCGACTTCGACGTGCTGAACGACGGCAAGAAGCGCTTGAGCGTCGGCGCGGTCAATGTCAGGACCGGCAACTTCGTCTATTTCGACACCGACAAGGTGCGCATCGAGCCGGAACACATCATGGCGAGCGGCGCGCTGCCGCCGGCCTTCCCCTCGATCCGCATCGAGGGCGAATATTACTGGGATGGCGGCATCGTTTCCAACACGCCGCTGCAATATCTGCTCGACCAGGAGGAGGATCGTTCCTCGCTGGTGTTCCAGGTCGATCTGTTCAGCGCCCGCGGCGTGCTGCCGCGCGGCATGGCCGACGTTCTGTCGCGCCACAAGGACATCATGTATTCCAGCCGCACGCGCCAGAACACCGACAACTTCCAGCGCATCCATGCGCTCAAGATGAAGCTGCTCGACGCGCTGAAGCGCGTGCCGCCGGACCAGCTCAAGGACGGCGAGAAGGAACTGATCGCCGACTATTCCGACGCCGGCGTGGTCAACATCGTCCACCTGATCTACCAGCACAAAGGCTACGAAGGCCACGCCAAGGACTATGAGTTTTCCGGCACCTCGATGCGCGAGCACTGGGAGATGGGCCTGGAAGACACCGAACGCACGCTGCGCCACAAGAAATGGCTGATGCTGCCCGACAATGCCGACGGCGTCACCATCCACGACCTGCACCGCGAAGACCCGACCTAAGGGTCATGGCCGCCCGGGCCGCGTCGCGGCTCGGGGTCCTGACGCACGTCAAGAAGCCTAATGCATGTCGCGCAAAAATGACCTCGGTTTTGCGACAACGACATGCATCAGGCAACGGCCTAAAGCGCGTCGCGTGTATCCGTTTCGACGCGACGCGCTTTAGAATTTGAGATCGGCGCCTGCCCGCAGCAGCAGCCAGTAGAACAACCCGGTCGCCCCACCCGCAAGCAGCATCGCCAGCAGGAAGCCGCCATGCGTATGCGTGAGCGGCAGTCCTTCTGTATTCATGCCGAAAATGCCGACGATCAGCGTTCCCGGCAGGAGCAGCGCGCTCATCACCGCCAGCGCCTTCAGGCTGCGGTTCGATTCGTCCGCGAGTTCCGCCGCGACCTCTTCCTGCAGCAGCCTTGCCCGGTCGTTGACCATGACGACTTCGCGGTCGAGCCTTTTGAGGCGAGCCGCCAGCTTGCCCAATATCTCATGCGCGCCGGCCGACAATTCCCAGCCGGCACGGTTCTCGTCCAGGAACAGCGCGACCTGTGCCGCGATCGGCCGGTGCAGCGACACCCCCAGGCGACGCACCTCCTTGATCCGGCGCCGCTCGTCGGCAAGGCGCTCGGTGACGAGACGGTCCTCGACCTCGTCAAGCTGCTTCGTGGCCAGCGCCAGCCGCCCGCTCGCGCTTCCGCAGAAGGCAAGCACGATAGCGCCGAACAGCTCGAAGGCGGTCGCCGGTTGGAGCCCTTGCGAAAGCGCCTTGTTCACCTCTTCCACCGCTGCCAGCGAATGGCGCCGGCCGGTCACCAGCAACCGGTCCGTCACGGCGAAATGCAGCCTGCCGATGGTGGTCGACCTGCGTCCGATCTCGCCATGCAGGTCGGCGGCGATACCGTGCACGACGCCCTTTTCATGCGCCAGCGCCATGCTGTCCTCATGGCCTTCGAGGATCGCATGCGCCGATTGCGGCAGCGCGCAGGCATGGCCGATCCAGGAATGCGCCCGCTGGTCGATGAGATCGACATGCAGCCAAACCCAGCCGTCCGGCGCGGCAAGCGCTGCTTCGATGTCCTTCGGCGCGATCGGCTGCGGCGCTTGGCCGGCGGCGCCGCGATAGGCCCAGATCAGGCCGGGCGCGTGGTGGCGGCTGTCGTCCCAGGCAAGCAGCGTCAGATGCGATGCCTCATTCATGGCCGCCACTCAATCAAATGCTCGAAAGCAAGACGGCGCCGGAACCGGCGCCGTCGATGTTGCTGGTCAGGCAAGAACCGCCGCTCAGAAAACGTGGCGCAGGATCACGAACAGCACGAAGGCCAGCGCGATCGAGCAGGGCAGCGTGAGCACCCAGGCCAGCAGGAGGTTGCGCACGGTCGACCACTGCAGGCCGGAGCCATTGGCCGCCATCGTGCCGGCGACGCCGGACGACAGCACGTGCGTCGTCGACACCGGCAGGCCGAAACGGTCGGCCATGCCGATCGTCACCATCGCCACCAGCTCGGCGGCGGCGCCCTGGCCATAGGTCAGGTGGCTCTTGCCGATCTTTTCGCCGACGGTGACGACGATGCGCTTCCAGCCGACCATGGTGCCGAGGCCAAGCGCCAGCGCCACGGCGATCTTCACCCACAGCGGGATGAACTTCGTCGCGTTGTCGACCGCCTTATGGTAGTCGGTCACCGACTTCAGGTCGGCGTCCTGCATCGGCAGCAGCTTCTTCTTGTCGATCAGCTTCAGCGCTTCGCCGATCAGGTAGATGTCGTTACGCGCGTTGCTGACCAGGTCAGTCGGCACGTTGTCGACGGAAGCGTAGGGCTGCAGCTCGGCAGTCGTGTTGTGGATATAGGTCTGCAGCGCAACGGTCGTCTGATCGTTCCATGTCTTGCTGCGCACGGCTTCCTGCACGGCTGCCTTTGCGGCATTGGCATCGGCAACGGTGACGCCGGGCTTGGCATATTTGCCCAGCGCCGTCTCGACGCTGGCGGAGGCCGACTTGTAGGCTTGGAGATAGTTGATGTCGGGCGTGCGGTTGAGCGCATAGGCGGTCGGCACGACGCCGATCAGGATCAGCATGATCAGGCCCATGCCCTTTTGACCGTCATTGGAGCCGTGCGCGAAGCTGACGCCGGTGCAGGTGAAGATCAGCAGCGCGCGGATCCACCATGGCGGCGGCGCGTTGCCCTTCGGCGCCTCGTAGAGCGCCGGATTGCGCACCAGGAGCTTCATGGCATAGAGCAGGATGGCCGCGGCGAAGAAACCGACGATCGGCGAGACCAGCAACGTGGTGCCGACATTGGTCGCCTGCCCCCAGTCGACGCCGCTGGTGGCGCTTCCGGCCGGGGCCATGAACTGGTTGGCGAGGCCGACGCCGATGATCGAGCCGACCATCGTGTGCGAGCTCGAGGCCGGCAGGCCGAGGAACCAGGTGCCGAGGTTCCACAGGATCGCTGCGACGAGCAGCGCGAACACCATGGCGAAGCCGGATGACGAGCCGACCTGCAGGATGAGCTCGACCGGCAGCAGCGACAGGATGCCGAAGGCCACCGCGCCGCTCGAGGTCAGCACGCCGAGGAAATTGAAGACGCCCGACCACATGACGGCGAATTCGGCCGGCAGCGACCGCGTGTAGATGACGGTGGCCACCGCGTTGGCGGTGTCGTGGAAGCCGTTGACGAACTCGAAGCCCAGCGCAATCAGAAGGGCGATGCCGAGCAGGATCCAGGGCACCGTCTTGGCGATGGCAAGATCCTGGCTGAGCGCATAGCCGACATAGATGATGCCGACGAGCACCAGCACGCCGAAAGCCGGCAGGAACCATTTGGCACCGCCCGATTGTTCTAGGGGATGATCCGGTCTCGGGATCCCCGCCTCACTGGAAACTACGTCCACCATTGTCCCACTCCATTTGCATTGCAGCAAAGAACCGGGGAGGACGCTATGTCCCTAGGATGAAGCTGGTGTGACGCTCTTAACCGTTTGGTCACCACCAAACTGTTTGGTCACTACCAAACCGTTTGGCGACCTATCCGGCTATCTTCAGGAGCGAGGACACCAGAAGCTTGCGCTCGTCTTCGGACAGCACGTCTGAATCAAACAGATTCATGCTGCGCATCCCCTCGATGGCGAGAAAGCAGACCAGCAGCGAGCCGAGGTCGTCCGTCTCTCCCTTCAGCCGTTCGAACAGCTGGTGCTTGAAGGCCTTGATCGGCGTCAGAAAATCGGGATCTTCGGCGATCGCCGAGAACATCCAGGACGCCGAGGGTTTCGGCCGCTCGCAGTCGTCGGCCGACAACTTGATATAGGCTGAGAGCACGCTTTCCTGGCCGGCCTCGCTAGCGCGTGCTTCTAGCGCCTTCTGGAAATCGCTGAGGTAGCTTTCGACCAGCCCCTGCATCAACTTGGCCTTGGTTGGGAAGTTGTAGAGCAGGCCGCCTTTCGACACTCCTGCGCGGCTGGCGACCGCCTCGAGCGACAGGCTTCCCGGACCAGCCTCGCGCGCCACGTCGGCGGCGGCGGCAAGTATCTTTTCGCGTGAGTTGGCCCTGGGTACTCTCATCACGCCTCCCCCTACATTAGCCTAGGCGGAATTGACAAGACCGTCCAGCCGGTACAGTAAGGCGCGCCATTTGAAATCGGGACCTTTCGTCGATATGTGTCCCGGCATCGATTGATTTGCCGGTTGCCGGCTCGAGGGGACCATCCGTGAAGCGCTTTTTCATCATCGCCGGATTCTTGCTTTTGCTCGCCCTGGTGTGCGTCGGCATCGTAGGCTTCAACTTCATGCGCGATGCCGGCATCAAGCAATTCTTTGCCACTATGAAGCCGCCGGCCGCTACGGTCTCGACCGTGATCGTCAAGCCGGCCGAATGGACGCCCGGCGTCGAGGCGATCGGCACCGTCAATGCCGTGCGCGGTGTCGACCTTACCGTCGAAACGAGCGGCATCGTCAAGGACATCCTCTTCCACGCCAACCAGAAGGTCGCCGCCGACGCCGTGCTCTTGCAGCTGGACGACGCGGTCGAGAAAGCCGATCTGGTGGCGCAGAAGGCGCAGGCCGCGTCGGACCAGGCGGCGCTGACCCGCGCGATCGAATTGCAGCGGCGCGGCGTCGGCACGGATGCGACGCTCGACGCCGCGCGCGCCGCGGCGGACGCCTCGGCCGCGCAGGTCAACAAGATGCAGGCCGTGCTCGACCAGAAGCAGTTGTCCGCGCCCTTCGGCGGCACGGTCGGCATCCCGAAGATCGACGTCGGACAGTACCTGGCCCCCGGCAACTCCGTCGTGACGATCCAGGACCTCGACACGATGCGGGTCGACTTCACGGTTCCCGAGCAGCAGCTGCCGCTGCTCAAGATCGGCCAGACCGTCAAGCTCGGCGGCAGCCTCGCCGACATGACCTTTGCCGGCTCTATTCGCGGCATCGATCCCAAGATCGATCCGGCAAGCCGGCTGGTCTCGATTCGCGGCGAGGTCGCCAATCCGGAAGGCAAGCTGACGCCTGGCCAGTTCGTCCAGATCCGCGTCGAGCTGCCACAGGAAAACAATGTCATCTCCGTGCCGCAGACGGCGGTGACGACCAGCCTCTATGGCGATTATGTCTTCGTGGTCGAGCCGGCAAAGCCCGCAGGGGGTGCCGCTGCCGCGCCGGCGAAGCCGGATGAGCAGAAGGCCGGCGCCGACAAGGCGTCCGGCGACGCCGCCAAACCAGCCGACGCCGCCAAGCCGGCCGAGGCCGCGCAGCAGCCTGCGCTCACCATCTCGCAGGTGTTCGTCAAGCTCGGCCGCCGCAACAACGGCATGGTCGAGATCGCCGAGGGCCTCAAGGACGGCGACCAGGTTGTCACGGCCGGCCAGAACCGGCTCTTCAACGGCATGTCGGTTGCCGTCGACAACACCATCGATCCCAGCAAATCGGCGAACAAGCAGGTTCAGCAATGAGCTTCTCCGACCTCTTCATTCGCCGGCCGGTGCTCTCGACGGTGCTGGCCTGCATGATCCTGCTTCTGGGCTTCCAGGGCATCTTCGGCCTGTCGATCCGCCAGTATCCGAAGGTCGACGAGACGGCGATCACCATCACCACGGCCTATCCCGGCGCCAGCGCCGACCTGATCCAGGGCTTCATATCGGCCCCGATCGCGCGTGCCGTCGCCTCGACCGAAAACATCGACTACGTGACCTCGTCCAGCCGTCCGTCCTCGAGCACGGTCACCGTGCAGATGAAGCTCGGCTCCAACCCGGACGTCGCGCTCGCCGAGGTGTTGTCCAAAGTCCAGGGCGTGCGCGGCACCCTGCCGGACGCCTCCAAGGACCCGGTGATCGTCAAGGGCACCGGGCAGCAGTTCGCGATGATGTACATCTCGATGCAAAACCCGAACATGACGAAGGAGCAGCTCACCGAATATATCGAGCGCGTCATCCGGCCTCGCATCTCGACCGTGGAAGGTGTCGCCGACGTCCAGATCTTCGGCGCCCAGGAATATTCCATGCGCATCTGGATCGACCCGATCCGGCTCGCCGCCCGTGGCGCCACGGCCGTGGACGTGCTGACCGCGATCAACAACTCGAACTTCCTGTCGGCGCCGGGCAACACCCAGAACGAATATGTGGTCTCCTCGATCACCGTGCATTCGACCCTGCAGACGCCCGAGGCCTTCGCCCAGCTCCCGATCCGCTCGACGGATGGCCAGGTTGTGCGCCTGCGCGATGTCGCGCGAGTCGAGCTCGGCGCGGAGAACACCGACACCAGGGTGAGCTTCAACGGCAAGCCGGGAACCTTCCTGGCCATCTTCCCGACGCCCGCGGCGAACCCGCTGACGACGGCGGCGGCGCTGACCAAGCTCGTGCCGCAGATCCAGGATACGCTGCCGAAGGGCATGACGATCGAGATCGTCTACGACGCTACCGGGCAAATCAGCGCGTCGATCGAGGAAGTGTTCAAGACCATCGCCGAGGCGGTTGCCATCGTCATCGTCGTCATCCTTCTGTTCCTGGGTTCGTTCCGCTCGGTGATGATGCCGATCGTCACCATCCCGCTGTCGCTGATCGGCGTCTGCTTCATCCTGTTTGCGGTCGGCTACTCGATCAACCTTCTATCTCTGCTGGCCATGGTGCTGGCGATCGGCCTTGTCGTCGACGACGCCATCGTGGTGGTGGAGAACATCCACCGTCACATGGAGGAGGACCACATGTCGCCGATGCAGGCGGCATTCAACGGCATGCGCGAGATCGCGACCGCAATCGTGGCGATGACCATGACCCTGGCCGCCGTGTTCGCGCCGCTCGCCTTCACCGGCGGCCTGACCGGCGCGTTGTTCCGTGAATTTGCGGTGACGCTCGCCGGCTCGGTGGTCTTGTCCGGCCTTATCGCCATCACCATCACCCCGATGATGTCGGCACGTCTGCTGAAGGCCGGCCAGCACGGCCGCTTCCAGCGTATCGTCGACGGCACGTTCACACGTGTCGAACACCTCTATGAGCGGGCTGTCACCGCCTCGCTCAGGAACCGCCCGGTAACGCTGATCATCGTCGTCGCGTTGGTCGCCCTTACCGGCTTCATGTTCACCAAGACCTCGACCGAACTCGCACCGGAAGAAGATCAGGGCTTCCTGCTCTCGATCGTGACCGCGCCGCGCTACGCGACGTCGGATTACACAGAGACCTACGTCAACCAGATCCTCGGCCTAGTGAAGGATATTCCCGAGACCAGGGCGCAGTTCTCGGCCGTTGCCTTTGGCGGCGCCACCAACAGCGCCTTTGTCGGCTTCGCCTTCAAGGACTGGGCGGAACGCAAGCGCAATTCGAAGGCGCTTCAGGCCGACATCCAGGGGCGCATCTCCAAGGTCGCCGGCGTCGAGGCCTTCGTCTTCGCGCCGCCGACGCTGCCCGGTTCCGGCGGCGGCCTGCCGATTTCCATGGTCGTGCGCTCCACCGGCGACCCCTCGGAAGTCTTCGAGCAGGCGGAGAAGATCAAGAACAAGGCGCAGGCTTCGGGCCGCTTCATCGTCGTGCAGAACTCGATGGCTTACGATGCCCCGCAGGTGACCGTCACCATCGACCGCGAGCGCGCGGCGGCGTTGAACCTGCCGATTGCCGATATCGGCAACACCCTGACGCTGCTTGTCGGCGGCGCCGAGGTGGCGCAGTTCGACCGGGATTCCAACAGCTACGACATCATCCCCCAGGTGCCGCAGGAATTCCGCGACAACCCCGAGAAGCTCGGCGAATATTTCGTCCGCAGCGTCGACGGCAAGATGGTGCCGCTGTCGGCGGTCGTGAAGATTTCGACCAACGCCTCGCCGGCGGCCATCGAGCAGTTCAACCAGCTGAACTCCTCGACGATCTCGGCCTTGCCTCTGCCCGGCGTGACCACCGGCGACGGCCTGAAGGTGCTGGAGGACCTCGCCAAGGAGACCCTGCCCGACACCTTCTTCGTCGACTATTCCGGCCAGTCGCGGCAGGAGAAGGAACAGGGCAACACCATCCTGATCGCCTTCGCGGCTGCCGTGATCGTGATCTACCTGGTGCTGGCGGCCCAGTTCGAGAGCTTCCGCGACCCGCTGATCATCATGATGGCGGTGCCGCTGTCGATCTTCGGCGCGATCGTACCGCTCAACATCGGCCTGGGGACGCTCAACATCTACACCCAGGTCGGCCTGATCACGCTGATCGGCCTGATCACCAAGCACGGCATTCTGCTGGTGGAATTCGCCAACCAGCAGCGTGAGATTCATGGCATGCGGCGCCGCGACGCCATCATCGCCTCGGCCAAGGTGCGCCTGCGGCCGATCCTGATGACTACGGCCGCCATGGCGCTCGGCGTCGTGCCGCTGATCGTCTCCAGCGGCGCCGGCGCCGCGGCCCGCTATTCGATGGGCCTGGTCATCTTCACCGGCATCCTGGTCGGCACCATGTTCACGCTCTTCGTCGTGCCGATGTTCTACACCTTCATCGCCAGCAGGGACCTGCCGCATCTCGCCGAGAAGCCCGATCCGAAGCTGATGCCGGCGCTGCCGAGCTGAAGCGAGCCAAAAAAAGAGGCCGGAAATTCCGGCCTCTTTTTTGGCGGTCGCCCCACGGCTTCGGCGCTATCCCGAAGGCGGCAACCCGCCTGCTACTTTACCCAGCCCGTTACTTGACCCAGTCTGCTACTTGACGATCACGATGCTGGTGTTGCCGGGGCCGAAGACCTCGACAAGCTGATAGAAGTCGGCCGCCGCATCCGGATGCAGCCGCACGCAACCATGCGAGGCAGGACGGCCGAGACGGCCGATGGCATAGGTGGCGTGAACGGCGTAGCCGCCGCTGAAGAAGACCGAATGCGGCATCGGCGCGTTGTCGTATTTCTTCGAATACCACATCTCATGCATGCGGGTCGGCTTGAACGAGCCGGTCGGCGTGATGTGCCCCCTCGCGCCGGTCGATACCTTCCAGGTGTAAGTCGGGCGGCCGTCGACCGTGACTTCCATGATCTGCTGCGACAGCGAGACCTTGGCGACGATCTGGTTGGCATGCGCGGCATTGCCGGCGCCGAAGAGCAGAGCCGCGCCGGTGAGCGCGGCGGCGGTGACATTGATGAGCTTGGCGGAAATGGCGGTGTGCATGACGATCCCTCTGTTTTTGCCGTTGTGTCCGGCTTCAATTTCGATGGACCGCCTTATCGAGAAGGCCTGTTTCAGGTCAATTTCGCTTGGTGCTCGTTTTTGTTTCGAATTCGTTTCTAGAAATTAACAAGATGTCTCCGAAGGGGGTTGCTGCCAGACCTTTCCAAGGTAAGGGATAGAGGGTTGGACAATGGGCTCAGTCGGGAAACGAAAGTTCACTTCATACATATATGAAAGAAACACAGCCCCTTTTGAAACCAATCTGCAACAAAGTGCAGCCACGGCGGCATGATCTGGATACAGGCCGGCGTCAGATTTGACGCAACGGGAACAGACATCTGCAAACGAAAATGCGCAGGAAATCGAAACGACGCTGGCGGCGATGACGTCCGGCGAGGTTTCGACGCTGCACATGGCTCTGTTCATCGCCACGGTCTGGATTTTGTCCAGCCTGCGCGTCCACCGGCTGAAGGCCCTCTGGCGGGTCGGCCTTCGGTTGATGAGGACACGCGGCCCCTCCGGCTACTTGCTGCCGAGAGGACCGAAGGCCCGCGCCGCAGCGGGGGGCTCCGTCAGCGGCGCGGGCGCTTCGGGAGTCTCCTGAAGCACCGACGATTTCGAGATTGGGGTTTGAAGATGAAGACGAAATTTGCCGCTTCTGTACTTTCCGCGCTGCTCTACGCGCAGGGTCTGCTCGGCTTCGCCGCGCTGGCGACGGTGTTGCTCAAGGAGCGCGCCAAGGCGGAGATAACCGCCAGCGCCGACCTTCCATCCGGCCCCTCTGTCATCGTGGTGCGCTGAGCGCCGGGCGTCGGACCCAAAATGACCACCGCTTGGGAAAGCCGATGCTCAAACGCCTCGCCGATCGGAACTTACTCGTTGCGCGGGACCGGCGGATCGAAACGATAGCCGGCGCCCCTGATGGTGGTGATGGTCTCGGTGTCGAGCTTGCGGCGCAGCCGCACGATGCGCGAGTCGATCGAACGGTCGAATGCGTCGGCATTCTCGGCCGGCGCCGCGGCAATGATGTCGTCGCGCGTCAGCACCTTGCGCGGGCTCGCCAGGAAAAGCCTGAGCAGCGCCACCTGCCCCGGCGAAAGCTGATCCTCCGAGCCCGAGCGATGCATCACCATGGCCGACCGCAGATCGACGGTGGCGTTTTCCAGCACGATCAGTTCGCCGGCGGCCCTGCCGCGTCTGGTCAGCAGGCCGCCGATACGCGCGGCAAGCTCACGCACGTTGAGCGGGCTTTCGATGACGTCGGCAGCACCGAGTTCGAGCGCCAGCACCTTGTCGACGAGGTCGCCCGGCCGGCAGATCAGGATGAAATCGGGACCGCCCTCGCCGCCACCGCCTTGGCCGCTGTAACGTTTGAGCAGTTCGCGGCTCTCGGCCTGGGTGACGCCGTCGCCGACCACCACGACATCGATGCCGCCGGCCGAAAGCAGCGTCTCCGCTTCCCAGGGCTGGCGCGCCTGGCGCACGTCGTGCCCGCGCCGGTCGAGATGATCGGCGAGATCTTTAGCCACCACCTCGGCGACGGACACAAGCGCGATGACGGATCGTGCGGCCATTTTCTTCACCCCGCCACAGACAACTCGAGATGAGTGCTGGACATCATGTTTATACCCAATCTACTTTCCGCTGAAAGCGGGAGCGAGCGCGTCGTGAAGGCACGCATCATCGTCGTCGAGGACGAACCGGATCTGAGGGAGGCTGTGGCCGAATATCTCGGCGCCAGCGGCTATGACGTCGTCACGGCCGAAAATGCGGCCGTGGCGCGCGCGCTGTTCGAGGCGCAATCCTTCCACCTCGCCATCCTCGACATCGCCATGCCTGGCGAGGACGGGCTGTCGCTCGGCCGCTGGCTGCGCTCGAAAACGCAGATCGGCATCATCTACGCCACGGCCGCCGGCACCGCGCTCGACCGCATCGTCGGGCTGGAGCTCGGCGCCGACGATTACATCGTCAAGCCGTACGAATTGCGCGAGGTGCTGGCGCGGGTGCGCAGCGTGCTGCGCCGCGTGCCGCTGCCCGCCGAGCCGCAGGCGGCTAAGGCCGAAACCGGCAATCGCCGCTTGATGAATTTCGGCGGCTTCCAGGCCGATTTCGACGGCCGTCTGGTCATCGGCGCCAATGGCGCGGTCATCGAGATGGCCAAAAGCGAGTTCGACGTGCTCGAGGTTTTTCTCACCCGCGCCAACCGGCTTCTGACGCGAGCGGCGATTTCGGAAGCCATCGGCTTCGTGGAGGATCCGGAATCCTCGCGCGCGGTCGACATCCGCATCATGCGGTTGCGAAAGAAGATCGAGGCCGATCCCGCCAATCCGAAATTCCTGCGCACGGTGCGCGGCGAAGGCTATATCTTCTCGCTGCCGAGCGGCGACAGCAATTGAACCAGCCCAATGCATGTTGCCCAAAAGTGCGCAGCGGTTTTGGGAACGACATGCATCAAAATACAGACTTGAATCGCGGCGCTCGAATCCGTTTCGACGCGACGCGCTTCAAGCGGGCTCCGAGAGACGGCCGACCATGACTGCTGATACAGCACGCGCCGATACGCATGGCTCGCGCCCGGGCGGCGCCGCGATGGCGGCCGTCCATGTCGTGCGCCGCCTGCGCGAGGCAGGCGACTGGCAGCGCGAGATGGACGACATACTGCGAACAATGTGCCGCAAGATGGATTGCCAGCGCGGCATTCTCTTCCGCCTGCGTGAATTGCCGGGCGAAGGCTTCGCCCAGTCCGTCGCCGCTTATTGGATCGACCCTGACTTCGGCGGCGAGCTGGCGTCGCCCTCGGTGATCATGCAGTCGATCATCAACTCGGACTCGCTGCTGGAGCAGTTGCAGGAGGATGAGCGGCAAGGCAAGATTTTCTCCGGCCACACACGCGACCTCGACGGTTTCCTGCGGACCGATTTCGAGAAGCAGAACATCAAGTCGTTCCTGTCCGTCTCCGTGTTCGCGCATGGCCACCTGTGGGGCACGCTGGCCGTCAACGACTGCGTCGCCGAGCGCGAATGGACGGACGAGGAAGAAGCGACCCTGCACATCATCGCCCTGGCGATCGGCGACGCCATCGAGCGCTCGCCGTCCGAGGCGCATGCCAGCGAAGTGATTCGCCGCACCATGCTGCAGGCCTCGCTCGACGCCATCATCGTCATCGACGAGGCCGGTTCGATCATCGAGTTCAATCCGGCCGCCGAGAAGATGTTCGGCTTCCAGCGCAGCGCCATCCTTGGCAAGGACCTGCTCGATACCATCGTTCCGATATACTATCGCAAGGGCTATGCCTCGGGCGCCGAATACATGGCCGGGCGCGGCGCGCCGATGGTCGGCCAACGGCTGGAGACCGTCACCCAGAACGCCGCCGGCGAGATCTTCCCGATCGAGCTTACGGCGACCGAGATGCGCGTTGCCGACCGCCGCCTGATCTTCGGCTCGATCCGCGACCTGCGCGAAAAGCTGCAGGCCGAGGAAGAGATCAACCGCCAGCGCGAGAAGCTGCACCAGAACGAGAAGATGGCGGCGATGGGCTCGCTGCTTGCCGGCGTCTCGCATGAGCTCAACAACCCGCTGGCGGTGGTGGTGGCGCAGTCGACGCTGCTGCACGAATTCGCCAGCGATCCGCAGACCAAGGTCCGCGCCGAAAAAGTGCGCGCCGCCGCCGAGCGCTGCGGCCGCATCGTCAAGAGCTTCCTGTCGATGGTGCGCCTGCACCCGACCGAGCAGGCCGAGACCGATCTCAACCAGGTGATGCGCTCGGCGCTCGAGGTCACCGCCTATGGCGCGCGCTCCAGCGGCATCGTCATCGACACCGATTTCGCCAGCGGGCCACTGCTTGCCATGGCCGACGCCGATCACATCACGCAGGTGGCGGCGAATTTCCTTATCAACAGCCAGCACGCGCTGGTCGGCGTCACCGGCGAGCGGACCATCAAGGTGCGGACGTTTCGCAACGAGCACGGCAACCCGGGCTTTTCCGTCGAGGACAACGGCCCCGGCATTCCCGAGGCGATCCGCGCGCGCATCTTCGAATCCTATTTCACCACCAAGCCGGTCGGCGTCGGCACCGGCATCGGCCTGTCCATCTCGAAGTCGATCGTCGAGCGTCACCACGGCAACATCTGGTTCGAGGAGGTCGAGCCGCACGGCGCGCGCTTCGTCGTGCAATTGCCGGCGATCGCCGGTGAGGCGGCAAAGGCCGGCGAGAGTGCCGTACGCTCGAGCGGACTGCGCCATGCCTTGATCATCGACGACGAGCCCGACGTCGCCGGTTCGCTTTCAGATATATTGGAGCTGATGGGCCTGAAGTCACGCGTCGTGGCAAGCTGGACGTCCGCCGCCGACGTGCTGAACGGCCATATGCCGCCCGACATCGTCTTTTCCGACCTGCGCATGCCGGGCACCAGCGGCATGGCGATCTATCGCGAACTGCTGGTCGAGAAGCCGGTGCTGGCGAAGCGCTTTGTGCTGGTGACCGGCGATCTGATCGGCGCCAAGGCCGAGATCGAAGCCTTGCCGCCGCAGCAGCGGCCGCAAATCCTGGAGAAGCCTTTCTCGACGCTCGACGTCCGCAGCATCCTCTCAACCGTCGCCGACGAGGTCGCCGCGGCAGCCGACAATGGCGCCCACATTTGAACCGGCCGGTCTGAGGCAAGAACAAGATCGCAAAAGTGTGGCCGAGTGCTGCCCTCGCGCCGCCAGAGGGTCTGTTGAGATTCAGGTCAGACCGAGCCGAAAAAAGAGGCTCCCTACCGACGGTGCGGCGGGAGCCTGACTGGAGCGCAGGAGGGTGCGCTCAGGGGAGGTCTTAAAAAACGTTCGGCGTGTTGGTGAGCGGCGCGGCGTTGGCGATCATGCGCACCGCGCGTTCCCTGTGCTGGCCGGACTGCTCGGCGATGGCGCGCAGGCAGTCGACGCTCTCGGCGCCCCAATTCTGGCCCTTGCAGGCAAAGTCGATCGAAGGTTCCGGCAGGCGGGCGGTCTTGAGCGTGGTCTGGGCGCCCTCGATGACATTGACCGGCGGATTGATCGAGGCGAAAGCCGGACCTGAGGCAGGTGCCGCCAGCATGGCGACAAGGGCGCAGGCGCCGATCAGCATGAACATCGCCATCGGATGGTCGCTGGCGCGCTGGCGCAGCGCAAGCTTCGGCCGGCGGTCATTGCGTTCCGGCACATCAAGGCGGCGATTGGCGTCCGTGGCGCGAGCTTTCGCAAACATCGTTGTTCCCTTCGTTATCTTTCTTTTTGCTATGAAACGAACATAATCGCACCGGGTAACAGCCGAATGATCGGCGATGGCTGCCTGTGTAACAGGATTGAAACAGGCGCCGGACGCGCCGGCATTCCCAATCCGCGGCAACCGCTCGACGGCCATCGAAGCTGGTCGGCGCAGATATGCGCCTGTCGCGCGGGGCCGACTGTAAGCAGCCTCACACAGCAATACCTGAATCGAGCGCGCCGCCGCTGTCTGCCGCACGCCCGTGACCCGTCGAAACAGGCCTTCTCCGAGACGGGCATCCGACTTCTGAATCGCCGTTCCGCTTCCTCGATTAACACCCGGATTTTCCGGTATTTTTCCGGCTCAGGCGAGGCCAGACTTGCCGCCATGGAATTTCCACATTTACGCAAGCCATTGCATTTCAATGAAAAATATGTTTATATTGAATGAGTATTCAACAAAAAGAAGAGCATGCCCATGAACCCGCACCTCCGTGACGTGGCGATCCCCAACGATTGGGACCGGCGGGGTTTGCCGGGGTGGAGTTACCATTCCAACGCCCTTCTCGAGCTCGAGAAGGAATATGTCTTCCGCAATCACTGGCAGATCGCCGGCCATGTCTGCGACGTGCCCAACGCTGGTGACTATCTGACCATGGACGTCATCGGCGAGCGCGCGCTGATCGTGCGCGGCAAGGACGGCGTCGTGCGCGCCTTCAACAATATGTGCCGCCACCGCGGCAGCCGCGTCGTCGCCGACAGCCAGGGCACCTGCAAGAACGCCCTGGTGTGCCCGTTCCACGGCTGGGTCTACAATCTCGACGGCACGCTGCGGGGCGCCGCCCGTCCGCGCTCCTTCCCCGAGCTCGACAAGACCGAGTTCGGCCTGATGCCGCTCGACCTCGAAATCTGGATGGGCTTCATCTTCATCCGCTTTCGCAAAGGCGGTCCGCAGCCTTCGGTGGCCGAACTGCTGAAGCCGATCGAGGCCGAGATGGCGCATTACAATATCGCCGACATGGTGCCGTCCTGGGGCATATGGACCCAGAAATCGCCGGTCAACTGGAAGTCGGTGCGCGACGTCGACAATGAAGGCTATCACGTCGCCATGGCGCATCCGGCGCTGCAAGACCTCTATGGCGCGACCTATCTCGACGAACCCTTCATCAACGGCGTGTCGCGGTCCTTCGCCACCTACAATC
This sequence comes from Mesorhizobium sp. B2-8-3, assembly GCF_006440815.1. Classification (NCBI taxonomy): domain Bacteria; kingdom Pseudomonadati; phylum Pseudomonadota; class Alphaproteobacteria; order Hyphomicrobiales; family Phyllobacteriaceae; genus Mesorhizobium; species Mesorhizobium sp. B2-8-3. The sequence continues at coordinate 28,937 of NZ_VFTW01000028.1, read as the reverse complement.
CGCATGCCGGACGGCGCTGGAGCGTTCGCGAGTACATCAAGCTCGCACCCGAGGCCGCGCATCTGCCGGAGCATCTGCGCAAGGCCTGGATCTATTACGGCATCTTCCCCAACAACGCGCTGTCGATCATGCCGGAATCCGTCCAGTTCTATCAGGAGTTCCCGTTGTCGACCGGCGAGACGCTGCTGCGCGGCGCCATCTACCGCTACAAGGACGAGACGCGCGAGCAGGCCGCGGCGCGTTACCTCGCCTATCGCATCGACCGCGACACGATGAGCGAGGATGTCCAGCTTTCGGTGTGGTCGAACGAATCCATGCTGTCGGAAGCCTTCGAGGGCTTCTATCTCTCCGACCTCGAATATGGCGTGCGCACCCACCACGACCATCTGCGCAAGCAGGTCCCGGTTCTCGGCCTGGAAACCGCGCCCGAGGAAAAGGACATGTGGGGGCTGAACGACGCGCTGCGGTCGAGGGGGTGAGGCCCTTCCTTCTCCCCGTTCCACGGGGAGAAGGAAGCGAGGGTCACCCCCGCCACACGTCCTCTTTCCGCAAATCATCCATGGTCCGCGAAATCCCTTCGCGCAGGATGCCGACCATGTCGTCGACCTGCTCGCGGCTGATGATCAGCGGCGGCGACATCACGCACATGTTGATCAGCGGCCGCACCAGGAGGCCAAGCTCGTGGCAATGCGCGTCGATGCGCTTTCCCACATCCTTGTCGAGCTGCAGCGGATCCTTGCTCTCGCGGTCCGCGACGCATTCGACGCAACCCATCAGGCCGAGGCCGCGCACCTCGCCGACCAGCGGCAGCTCTTCCAACGTCTTCAGCTGCGCCTGGAAATAGGGCGCGATCTCGCGCGTATGGGCGAGCACGCCCTCTTCCAGCAGGTCGAGATTCTTCAGCGCCACCGCGCAGCCGATCGGATGGCTGGTGTAGGTCAGCCCGTGGCCGAACAGCGCATCCGGATGGTTGGAACGACGCAGTTCTTCCAGCAGCCGCTCGGAGATGATGACGCCGCCGAGCGGGAAATAGCCCGATGTGACGCCCTTGGCGAAGGTGATCATGTCCGGGTCGATGCCGAACACGTCGCCGGAGGCAAAGACATGGCCGAGCCGCCCGAAGCCGGTCACCACCTCGTCCGAGACATAGAGGATATCGTTCTCGCGGCAGATCTCGCGGATGCGTTTCAGATACCCGTCCGGCGGCACGATGACGCCTCCGGAAGCCTGCACCGGTTCGCCGACAAAGGCGCCGATCCGGTCGGCGCCGACACGCGCGACGGTGTCGCGGAACTGGTCGACCAGGAAATCGGTGAAGGCGGCAATGCTCATGCCTTTCGGGCGCCGGAACGGATCGGGCGAGGACAGCTTGACCACCAGCTCGTCGGCGCCGTCCATCCAGTCGCGGTCGCGCGGGCGGCCGTTGAGCGAGGCCGACAGATAGGTCGAGCCGTGATAGGCGCCGGCGCGGCTGAGGATGAGCTTCTTCTCCGGCCGTCCGCGCACATTGTTGTAGAACTGCATGAAGCGCAGCGCCGTCTCCACCGCCGAAGAGCCGCCGGTGGTGAAGAAGGTGTGGCTGAGGTCGCCAGGCGCCGCATCGGCGATGCGCCGGGCAAGCTCGGCCGAGGGCGCGTTCATCGTGTACCAGGGCGTGTTGTAGGAGAGCGCCATCGCCTGGTCGTACATGACCTTGGCCAGTTCCTCGCGGCGATGGCCGACATTGATGCACCACATGCCGGCCGGGCCGTCGATCAGGCGCTTGCCGGAGCCGTCGGTGATGTAGATGCCGTCACCCTCGGCGATCAGCGCGCGAGCTTCGTTGCCGACCGAGCCGGCATAAGGCCAGGGCTGCACGAGATGGCGCTTGGCGAGCTCGACCGCGTCCTCATCGCCGGGCTCGATGAGTTCGCTTGCCTTGATCTTGCTTTGAGCCGCCATTTTCGCCTCGCATTGCCAGGGTTGTCGAATTTTCCTCGGATATCAAACGGCGTGGAAAACCAGGGAAATTCGGCTTTTCATCACTTCATTTTGAATATCCGTTCAATCAATATCGCAGAAATAGCGCTTGATTTCAATCGGCGGATGCGCTCATGATGAAAGAAAGCCGGCAAGCCAGGGAGCGATCGCGCTCCGAGCATAAATCGGGAACAGGCAACCGGCGCCACGAATGGGAAGGCCGCATGGCGGGACACTCCGTGCCAGCTATCGAAATCACGCCCGGAGCGCTGCAATGACGGCGGCTGCGGAAGGGTCGCCCCCGCTGCGCATGGCGGGATCGAGACGAAGTCCCCTTCTGCAATCGGAAGCCGTCCAGGGCTTTGCCCTGATCAGTCCGACCTTCGTTTATGCCCTTATTCTTCTGGTCCTGCCGATCCTGGTCGTCATCGCGCATTCCTTCTGGACGCAGAACTATCTCACCATCGACCACACATTCACGCTGGAGAATTACCGGATCGCGCTGACCGAGCCGATCTACCGCGACCTGCTCTGGCGCTCGCTCTACATCTCGCTGACGGTCAGCCTGCTGACCGTGGCCCTTGCCTACCCGATCGCCTATTTCATTTCCTTCCATGGCGGCCGCCACAAGAGCCTGTGGCTGTTCCTCATAACCATCCCGTTCTGGACCAGCTACCTGCTGCGCGTGATGTCGTGGAAAGTGATCCTCGGCTATAACGGCGTGCTGAACTCCGGCCTGATGGGTCTCGGCATCATCCAAGAGCCATCGGACGCGCTGCTCTACAATTCCACCGCCGTCATCATCACGCTGACCCATGCCTGGGCGACCTTCGCCATCCTGCCGATCTTCGTTTCGCTGGAGAAGGTCGACCGGACCCTGGTCGAAGCGGCGACCGACCTCGGCGACGGGCCGCTGCGCTCCTTCCTGCGCGTCACCTTGCCGCTGTCGGCGCCCGGCGTCATCTCGGCGGCGCTGATCGTCATGATCCCGACCGTTGGCGACTACGTCACGCCGAAGCTGGTCGGCGGCAAGGACGGCGTGATGATCGCCAACGCAATCCAGGCGCAGTTCGGCAAGGCGTCGAACTGGCCGCTGGGTGCCGCGCTCTCCGTCACCACCATGATCATTGTCTCGCTGATGGCCGGCGCCACCGTGCTGGTCTTCCGCGCCCTGCAGAGGCTGGCACGATGACGGCGATAAGACGTTTCTTGCCCGGCTGGCTCTCGAGTTACGCCGTCCTCTATCTGCTTTTCCTTTATCTGCCGGTGATCTTCCTGCCGATCTTCTCGATCAATACGGCAGCGACGCCGAAATTCCCGCTCTCGGGCGTCACGCTGCACTGGTACGAGGACCTGCCGCGCACGCCGGCGCTGATCGACGCCACCTGGAACAGCCTGATCGTCGGCGTTTCCGCCGCGATCCTGTCGACGGTGCTGGGCATCCTCGCCGCCCGCTCGATCACCCGCTACCGTTACCCGGGCCGCCGCGCCATCAATGGGCTGATCATGGCGCCGCTGGTGCTGCCGGAGGTAATCATCGCCATCTCCATGCTGCTGGTCATGCTGCAACTCGGCTTGAGCCTGTCGCTGTTCACCGTCGTGCTCGGCCATGTGCTGGTCTGCATTCCCTATTCGATGACCGTGCTGACCTCCGGCTTCGAAGGCTTCGACCGCAGCCTGGAGGAGGCTTCGGCCGATCTCGGCGAGAGCGCCTTCGGCACCTTCCGGCGCGTGACGCTGCCGATGGTCGCGCCGGCGATCATCTCCAGCTTGCTCGTCTGCTTCACCATCTCGCTCGACGAGTTCATCATCGCTTTTTTCCTCACCGGCACCGAGGCGACGCTGCCGATCTACATCTGGGGCCAGCTGCGTTTCGCGGCCAAGCTTCCCGGTGTGCTGGCGCTCGGCACCTTGCTGCTCTTTGCGTCCTTCCTGCTGATGACGATTGCCGAAATCCTGCGCCGCCGCGCGGCGAGACGCACCCAGAATGAGGGAGGCCTCTATGCTTGAGCGCGTCCAGTCCGAGCGCACGCAATCGGATCGCACCATGATCGAGATCCGCGACGTCACGCGCAGCTACGGCGCCTTCAAGGCGCTGGACAATGCCTCGCTGGCGATCAAGGAGGGCGAATTCTTCTCGCTGCTCGGGCCTTCCGGCTGCGGCAAGACCACGCTCTTGCGCATGATCGCCGGTTTCGACACGCCGACCAGCGGCTCCATCGCCGTCGACGGCCAGCCGATGGACGGCATCCCCGCCAACCGCCGGCCGACCAACATGGTCTTCCAGAGCTACGCGATCTTCCCGCATCTCAATGTCGAGCAGAATGTCGCCTATGGGCTGAGGCGGCTGAGGCTCGACGCCGGCGAGGAGAAGCGCCGCGTCGAGGAAGCGCTGGCGCAGGTGTCGCTGACCGGCCTCGGCAAACGCCGCGCCACCGAGCTTTCCGGCGGCCAGCGCCAGCGCGTCGCACTCGCCCGCGCGCTGGTCATGCGGCCGAAAGTGCTGCTGCTCGACGAACCGCTTTCGGCGCTGGACAAGAAGCTGCGCGAGCAGATGCAGGTCGAATTGCGCCGCCTGCAGCAGGCGGTCGGCATCACCTTCGTGCTGGTCACGCACGACCAGTACGAGGCCCTGGCGATGTCGGACCGCATCGCCGTCATGTTCGGCGGCAAGATCGCCCAGGTCGCCTCGCCGAAGGAGATCTACCAGCGCCCGGTCAATCGCCAGGTGGCCGACTTCCTCGGCGGCATGAACTTCGTCAAGGCCGAGATCGTCGAGGAAAACGGGACTTCAATGGTGCTCGACACGTTGGGCTTCGGCCGCGTCAAGACCGACAAGCCGAGGGCTTTCGTGCGCAATGGCGGCGCGGCCACGCTTGGCATCCGGCCGGAGCGGCTGCGTGTTTTGTGGGACACCGCGACGGCAAAGTTCGAGGTCGCGGGCAAGGTGGTGGAGCGCCACTATTTCGGCGAGATCACGCATCTGATCGTCGAGATACCGGGACTGGAGAAGCCGCTCTCGGTGACCGAGACCAACGATTTCGGCGCCGACGACATTCCGGTCGGCGCACCGATCCGCCTCGCCTACGACCCCGAGGCGCTGGTGGCGATGGCCGACTGAATCTTCCCGGCCGCGATGCGGCCGGCGACGATCGCGCCTTCGACATAGCCCGGGAAAGACGGCGACACTTCCGAAGCGGCGAAATAGACGGGCGGCGCGCCCGCGAGAATTGCTCGTTCGGCATGCCGCGCGGTCACGTCGACGATGAGGTCGCTATAGGCGCCGCCGCTCCACCGGTCATGCGTCCAGTCGCGCGCGCTGAAATCGACGACGTCGGCGGCTCGCGGGCCGAGCGCCTCGACGAGCCTCGCCGTGACTTCCGCGCGGAATGCCGCCGCGCCGAGCGGGTGCCAGCGCAGCGCCAACGGCCCGCCGACGAAGACGATAAGCGCGGCATGATCGGCATCCGTGCTGGCGTCGCAGGCAAACAGCCCCGGCTGGTCGCGCCACATGACCATGCCGCACAGGTCCCGCTCACGCCAGAATGGGCTGGCATAGCGCACCAGGATCTTGATCACCGCGCCGCTTTCCCAGACGCCGAGCGCGCTTGCGAGCTCCGCCGGCAAGGCGGGCGTGAAGTCGAGCTTCGCGGCCGTCGCAGGCGGCAGGGCGACCAGCGCCGTGCGCGCTTCGATCACACCGCGGGCCGAAACGACCCGAACGCCTTGCTGCCCATGCTCGACGCGCGCAACCGGCTCATTCAGCCGCAGCCGATCACCAAGGTCCGCCGCCAGATCATCAGCCAGCGACTGCATCGTCTCGCGCAGGAAATACTGCAGCTCGAATACTTCGTTGGTGATGCGGCGATCATTGTCGATCAGGTACCACAGCGGCACCTTGTCCAGCGCCAGGCACCACAGGCCCTCGATCATCGAACGGAAGGCTGCCTTGGCGTCGGTCGTGTCTTTCTGGCGCTCGAGCCATGTCGCGACCGTCAGCCCTGCGATCGACGGATCGTCCGGCTCGATCCTGTTCATGCGCTCGCGGATCGCCATCGCGACCTGGTAGGTCCGCTCGGCCTCCTCGACCGACATCCACGGATGGGTGATGAACTCGCCTTCGATATAGGTCTCGACGAAAGTCTTGCCGCGCGCCCTGGCCAGCGCCATCAGCTCAGGCATGTCCTGGCACAGGAACTGGCCGCCGCTGTCGATCAGTTCGCCGAGCCCATTGCGGACAGCCTCCACCCTGCCACCGACGTGGTCGCGCGCCTCCAGCACAAGGAAATCGACGCCGGCGCGCTGAAAGTCGAGCGCGGCGGACAGGCCGGTGAAGCCGGCGCCGACGATGACGACGTCGGTTCTTTCGATGATGCTGCTCAATAGCCGGCCTTGATCTTCTCGAACTCGGCGACCATGCGCTGCTTCAAATCCGGCGCAACCGGCTGCTGGAACAGCGTCTTGTCGAGGAATTTGTCGAGATTGTCGAAGCCGCGGTCGGTGAGCAGCTTGTGGTCCATCGCCGCCATGCCCGCGCTGTTGCCGTGACCGTAGCCGAAGGTCTTCACCATATACTCCGAAACGTCCGGCGCGTTGACGGCGCTCAGGAAATCATAGGCCTGGTCGGGCTTGCCCGGCGCATCCTTGAGCAACACATAGCCGCACACCCAGGTCGAGATGCCTTCCTTGGTGTCGCGGTTCATGGCGATCGGCAGACCCTGGCCTTTCAGCGTCACATAGGTCTCGTTCCAGCCCCAGACCAGGTCGACTTCATTGCCCGTGAAGGCCTGGTTGAGATCGGTGTCGTCGGTCCAGTAGAAGCGGATGTTCTTGTGCACGTCGCGCAGGAAGGCGGAGGCCTGTTTGAACTGCTCGTCCGTCATCTTGGTCCAGTCCTTCAGGCCGATGACCAGGCTCGCCAGCGCATAGGCGTCGTCGACATTGTCGCCGATGGTGACGCGGCCCTTGAATTTCGGATCGGCGAAGATCTTCAGCGACTGCGCCTCGTCGGCGGTCACCTTGTCGGTGCGATAGAGCAATGAGGTATTCCCCCAGTCGAAAGGCATGAACCAGGCTTTGCCGTCGGCGGTGGTGGTCAGATCCCTCATCGCCATGATGCCTGGATTGAGGTCCTTCCAGCCGGCGATCTTCGAGGTGTCGAGCGGCTGCAAGAGACCGGCCTCGCGCCATTTCACCACGCTTTGCGAGCAGGGATGCGCGATATCGGCCTTGAAGCCGGCGCGCATCTTCTCGAAGGCCTCGTCCTCGTCGCCGAAGAAGGAGAAGGTCGGCTCGGCGCCGTGTTTGGCGGCGTAGGCCGGATGCAGCAGCGGGTCCTCGTAGCCGGACCAGTCGAAGACGACGAGGTCGCCGCCGCCTTCGGCAAGCGCATAGGCGGTACCCGCGCCGACGGTGACGACGGCAGCAAGGGCAAAGCGGCGAAGCATGGTTTTCATGGCCCGAGAAACTCCCCCATCGCGGACATATCGGGGGAGGTTAGGAGAATTCCCGGGCTTTGGCGAGCCCGCTCACCTTGCTCTGCTTTGTAGTGAGCGGGCCGCTGAAGGTCGACTCAATAGCCGGCTTTGATCTTCTCGAACTCGGCGATCATCTTGAGCTTGAGCGCGGAAGGCACCGGCGACTGGAACAGCGTCTTGTCGACGAATTTTCCCACGTCGTCATAGCCCTTTTCCTTCAGGATCGCCGGGTCGACGCCGGCCATGCCCTTGGCATTGGCTTGGCCGTAGCCCCAATCCTTGACCAGCACCTTGGCGACTTCCGGATCGTTGACGGCGTTGAGGTAGTCATAGGCCTTGTCGATGTTGCCGGGCGCGTCCTTGAACAGCACATAGCCGCACACCCAGGTCGAGATGCCTTCGTCGGTGTCCTTCTTGGACTTGATCGGCACGCCGGCGGCCTGCGACTGCACCGCCGCGTCGTTCCAGGCCCAGGCGAGATCGACTTCGCCGCCGGAGAGCAGCTGCACGATGTCGGTTGTGTCGGTCCAGTAGGAGCGCACATTCTTGTGCACCTGGCGCAGGAAGTCGGACGCCTGCTTGAACTGGTCGTCCGTCATCTTGGTCCAGTCCTTGAGCCCGATGGCGAGGCTGGCCAGCGCGTAGGCGTCGTCGACATTGTCGCCGATCGAAACCTTGCCCTTGTATTTCGGATCGGCGAAGGCCTTCAGCGACTGCACGTCCTTTTCGGCGATCTTGTCGGAATTGTAGGTGAGCTGGGTGTCGCCCCAATCCCAGGGCATGAACCAGGCCTTGCCGTCGGACGTCGTGGCAAGGTCCTTCATCGCCATGATGCCGGGGTTGAGATCCTTCCAGCCGGCGATCTTGGAAGTGTCGAGCGGCTGCAGCAGGCCCGCCTCGCGCCACTTCACGACGCTCTGCGAGCATGGATGGCCGAGATCGGACTTGAAGCCGGAGCGGATCTTTTCGAACGCCTCGTCCTCGTCGCCAAAGAAGGCGAAGGTCGGTGAGTCGCCGTTCTTCTCGACATATTTGCCGTGGAAGCTCGGATCCTCGTAGCCGGACCAGTCGAACACGATCAGGTCCTTGTCGGCGGCGACGGCGAACGCTGCCGCGGAGGCCGCGAGCGCGCCGCCAAGCGCCAAGGTCAGTGTCAGGCGTCGGCTGAATTTCTTCATGCTGTTCCATCCTCTTTTGGTCTTGCCGGTCTTGTTTGGCCGGCTGTCGCCAAACCCCGGCTTTTGCTAGCCATAGTGTTTCGGGAAAGCGGCGGCCAAAAATGCATTCGCCGACTGCAAGGCCGTCTCGCGCGTCGTGTCCTCGGTGCCCATCATCAGCCGCAGCCACAGGCCTTCGAGCATGGCGCTGAGCGCCAGGGCGATGACCTGAGGGTCATAGGCATAGCCGCCGCTCTGTTTGAGCGTCGTGCAGAGATCGATGAAGACCTGCTGGTAGTAATTGTCACGCGAGCTGCTCAGCGCCTGGTAGGTCGGCCGCGACTTGGCCTCGCCCCAGAAGGCGAGCCAGGCGGCGAGCTTGCGCTTGTTGCAGATCGAGCGGTCGAAATCGGCCCATACCAGCTGCTGCAGTTGCCTGGCCGGATCGTCGCCCGCCTTCTGCAAGGCCGTGCGCCAATGCGCCGAATACTCGTCATACATGTGCTGCAGCGTGGCGATCAGCAGCTTTTCCTTGCTCTCGAAATGGAAGTTGACGATGCCGCGCGACAGGCCCGCGCCGTCGGCAACGTCGGCCATCGTCGTTTCGGCATAGCCGCGCTTGGCCAGCGAATCGATCGTCGCCTCGATCAGCTGCAGCTGCCTGACCTCTTTCGAGGCCTTGCGGCCGCGCTTTTCGGCATCGCCCTTGCGCGTCGTTTCGGGGAGAGCGTCGCTCGCCTCTGCAGTCTTCATGGGTGTGACGATCTCCAGCATTGCCGGCTATCCGACCGGCTTCCAACCGCGCAGATGAGTGGGGCGGTGCTCGCCACTGTCAAGCACCTTCTGCATCGCCTCCCAGGTCTTGATGTTCTTGTCGACATAGGCCGCGCCGACCGCCGCGGCGGCCTGCGCGTAGAGCGGTCCCTTGAGGCGCGCCAGTTCCTCCCGCGCGACCTCGCGGTACCATGGATTGCGGTCGCGGACGGCGATGTCGGTAAAGCCGGCGCGCCGCATCGCTTCGGCATAGCGTGCCGGCGAGGCCATGGCGAAGGAGAGCCCCTCGGCCGCGACATAAGCCTTCATCTGAGGCGACGGCTCGCCGTCATGCCCGATCATCCAGTTCGACGCCGCAAACACCCCGCCGGGCTTCAGCACGCGAAAAATTTCGGCGAATAGCGCGTCCTTGTCCGGCACATGCAGCAGCGCGTCCTTGGAGAAGACGACGTCGAAGGAAGCGTCCGTGAAAGGCAGCGGCCCCGGCGGCGCTTGCACGAAGCCGACACGGTCTTCGAGACCTTGCCGGGCCGCCCCTCGCCTCGCCGTCTCGATCACCGGCTTTTCGACGTCGAAGCCGGTGGCCCGAGCCGCGCCGTGCCGCGCTACCAGATGCAGCGTGATGCCGCCGGCGCCGCAACCGACATCGAGGATCGTCTTGCCCTGGAGCGACAAGCCTTCGACCACGCGGTCGACCTCTTCCGGACCGCCGGGCGACAGGTAGCCCTCGCCCCATAGCGCTTCGAGGAAGCGAATGGCGGTGTCGTCATATTCCGGCTCGGCGTCAGCCGTTTCGATCATCGGATCTTCAACCCCAAATGCCGATGTGGATCAGTCCAGAACGCAGGCAAAGCCTAGCGCATCAACGGGAAAACGCAACACCATTTGTTGAACATTCATTCAATATGGCTGGACAAAAAACTGTGATCCGTGCCAAATTCGGGCAATCGGGGAACAAAACGCACCGAGCAATTCCAGGAAAAGTGTGAAGCGGTTTTCCGTCCGGAATTGCGCAAAAACAAGAAGATAGGGAAACCGGATGGAGGCTCGGCGCGCATGAAGGCATGGGACGCGATCGTCATCGGCGGCGGCCACAACGGGCTGGTCAACGCCTGCTATCTGCAGCGCGCCGGCCTGGATGTGCTGGTGGTCGAGAAGAAAGACTGGGTCGGCGGCGCGGCCACCAGCCGCGAGCTGACGCCGGGCTTCCTCTATTCGAACTGCTCCTATGTCTGCTCGCTGTTCAGGCCCGAGATCATGCGCGATCTCGAGCTGCCGCGCTTCGGCCTGCAGGTAATCTCCTATGAAGGCGGCGCGGTGTTCACGCGCGACGGCGACTATCTCGCCAATTACCGCGACCACGACGCGCATCGCCGCGAGTTCGCCCGTTTCTCGAAGCGCGATGCCGAGGCCTATGACCGCTATTCGCGCGACGTCACAAGGCAGTGCCGCTTCATCCAGCCGCTCTTGATGCGCACCGCGCCCGACCCGACCAGCTTCAGGCCGCGCGATCTCGGCGAACTGCTCTATCTGGGGAAAAAATTCGCCGGGCTCTCGGCCGAGGAAATGGCGCTGACCCTGCGCTTCTGGACCATGTCGATCTCGGACTTCCTCGACGAGTATTTCGAGACCGACGTCATCAAGGCGAACTTCGCGCTTTCCGGCATCATCGGCACGGCGCTCGGCCCGATGTCGCCCGGCACGGCCTATGTTCTGCTCCACCACTATATGGGCGAGGTCGACGGCTCGGTCGGCGCCTGGGGTTATGCGCGCGGCGGCATGGGCGCCGTCACCAAGGCGCTGGCCGCCTCCTTCAAGGCCAGCGGCGGCACCATCCGCACCGGCGCCGAGGTCGACCATGTGTTGATCAGGAACGGCAAGGCGAAGGGCGTGGTGCTCGCCGGCGGCGAGGAGATTTTTGGTAAGCTCGTCATCTCCAATGCCGACGTCAAGCGCACCTTCCTGAAGCTGGTCGAGGAAAAGGAGCTGCCCGACATCTTCCTGCGCCGTGTCAGGAATTTCAAGATCCGCGGCTCCTCCGGCAAGATCAACATCGCGCTGGATTCGCTGCCCGAGTTCCCGGCTCTGCCGAAGGACTCGCCGGTCTACCGCGCCGACATGCATTTCACCGATTCCATCGAGCGCATGGAACGCGCCTATGACGACTGGAAGGCCGGGCGCTGGTCGGCCGATCCCTCCCTCGACATGATGATCCCGACCACGCTCGATCCGACCATGGCGCCGCCCGGCAAGCATTTCATGAGTTGCTTCGTGCAATACGCGCCACCCAAGATAGACGGCCGCGACTGGACCGACGCCGACGGTGACGGCTTCGCCGAAAGCGTGATTTCCCAGATCGCTCAATATTCGCCAGGCTTCCGCGACCGCATCGTTCATATGGAGGTGCGCACGCCGCGCGAGATCGAGGCCGAGGTCGGCCTCACCGAAGGCAACATCTTCCAGGGCGAGCTCACCTTCGACCAGTTGCTGTTCAACCGCCCGGTGCCGGGTTACGCGCAATACCGCTCGCCGGTCGGCGGCCTCTATATGTGCGGCTCCTCCACCCACCCGGGCGGTGGCGTCATGGGCGCGCCCGGACGCAACGCCGCCGCCGAGATCCTGCGCGATCTCGCCAAGCCAACCCTGCATATGAGCCCCGCCCATGACGTCATCTGATTTGAACTGGGACGCCATCGTCATTGGCGGTGGCCATAACGGCCTCGTCGCCGCCGCCACGCTGGCCAAATCCGGCCGCAAGGTGCTGGTCCTCGAGGCCGGCAACGATGTCGGCGGCGCCGCGCGCACCGAGGAGTTCGCGCCGGGTTTTCGCGCTTCCGCCGTCGCGCATCTGCTCAATCGCCTGCATCCCGATGTCGTGAAAACGCTGGAGCTGGAGCGGCACGGGCTGAAGATCGAGCGCGGCGATTTCGTGCCGTCAGTTGCTTTGTCGAAGGATGATCCGCTGGTGCTGCACGGCGCCTATGGCGAGGTGCTGACCGGCGCCAGCCCCTCGGAGCAATCCGCCTGGAAAGACCTGCGCGCGCAATTACTGCGCTATGCCGGCGTGCTGAAGCCTTTCCTGTCGCGCCGGCCGCCGGACCTTGCCGGCATGTCGCTGGCAGAAATGACCGGGCTCGGCCAGACCGCGTTGGCGCTGAAGCGGCTCGGCAAGGAAGATATGCGCGACTTCCTGCGCGTGCTTTTGATGAATGTCTACGACCTGCTCGACGAACAGCTGTCGGACGATCGACTGAAGGGCCTGCTTGCTTTCGACGCCACGCTCGGCTCGCATCTCGGGCCGCGCTCGCCGACCTCACTGCTTGGCCTCTACTACCGGCTGGCCGGCGAGATCGGCGGCCTTGCCGGGGCGCAGATGCAGCCGAAAGGCGGCATGGGCGCCATCGTCGCCGCCATCCGCGCGGCGGCGGAAAAGGCTGGCGTTACGATCCGCCCGGCTTCGCCGGTCGCCAAGGTCATCGTCGAGAAGGGCCGCGCCGTCGGTGTCGTCACGCAGAGCGGCGAAACCTTGCGCGCCAAGACCGTCGTTTCCGCCATCAATCCCGCAACGACGATCCTCGATCTCGTCGGCCCGCGCGAAGTCGACACCGGCTTCGTGCGCAAGGTGAAGAATATCCGCATGAAGGGCGACGCGGCAAAGCTGCATCTGGCGCTCGACCGGCCGCCGCAATTCACTGGCGTCGACGCCGCCGGCCACAAGGGCCGCCTCGTCATCGCGCCTTCGCCCGACCATGTCGAGCGCGCCTTCAACCCGTCGAAATATGGCGAGTTCTCGCCCGAGCCGGTGATGGAGATCACGCTGCCCAGCTTAGCCGATCCATCGCTCGCACCGTCCGGCGCCTGCGTGCTCTCGGCGGTGGTGCAATACGCGCCCTATGCGCTGAAAGAGGGCTGGACCGCCGGCAAGCCGCAATTCCTCAAGGCGATCATGGCGCAGCTCGAAACCTATGCGCCCGGCATCGGCGCAACGGTGCGCCACGTCGAGCTGTTGACGCCCGCCGACATCGAGGCGCGCTACCGCATGCCCGGCGGCCATTGGCACCATGGCGAGTTGCAAGCCGACCAGATGCTGATGTCGCGGCCCGTTTCCGGCTGGTCGGGCTACGACACGCCGCTCGAAGGGCTGTTCCTTGCCGGCGCCGGTTCGCATCCGGGCGGCGGCATCTCCGGCGCGCCCGGCCTCAACGCCGCGCGCCGCATCATCGCGATGAGGGCATGAGCATGGCGCAAGCAACCAGGAAGAAGCCCGTCGAGACGGTGATTGATCCCGCCCTCGAAGCCCGTGCAGCCGCGCAATCCCACTTCCGCACGCTGCGGCTCGGCACGCCCTTCCAGCCACGCATCGACGCGCTGGGGCTGAAGCAGGATTGGTACAGTTGGGCCGGCTACCGCGCGCCGCATTCGCTGTGGGATGAGGAGCTCGAATATTTCGCCATCCGCAGCCAGGCGGCACTCTTCGACATCTCGCCGATGACCAAATACCGGGTCGAAGGTCCGGACGCCGAAGCCTATCTCGACCGCGTCACCTTGCGCGACGTGACCAAACTGAAACCGGGCCGCGTCCACTACACCGCCTGGTGCGACGACGAAGGTTTCGTGCTCGACGACGGCACTTTGTTCCGGCTCTCGCCGACACGCTTCCGGCTGTGCTCGCAGGAGCGGCATCTGCCCTGGCTGCTGGACAGCGCGATCGGCTACGAGGTCAGTGTCGAGGAAGAGACCGAGGCGGTTGCCGGCTTGGCGCTGCAGGGCCCGACCTCCTTCGCCGTCCTGCGCGACGCGGGCTTTGCCGGCGTCGAGCGGCTGAAGCTCTTCGACCTCGCCGAATTCGCGCATGATGGCGCTCCCCAAGGAACTGGCAAAGTCACCATCTCGCGCACCGGCTTCACCGGCGATCTCGGCTATGAATTGTTCGTGCCGGCGGACAAGGCGCTGAGCCTGTGGGACCGGCTGATGGCGGCGGGCGAACCGCGCGGCATCCGCGCCATCGGCTATACCGCGCTGAACCGCGCTCGCCTCGAAGCCGGGCTGATCGTCGCCAACGGCGACTTCACAGCTGCCGAGCACGCCGTCCGCACGGACCGCCTGCGCATGCCGGACGAGATTGGCCTCGGCTTCATGATCGATCCGGACAAGGGCCACTTCAACGGTCGCCGCGCCATCCTCGAAGCCCGCGCCAAGAAGAGGCTTCGCCACGTGCTGGTCGGGCTGGAGATCGAAGGCAACATTCCGGCCGAGCATGCCATCGTCTACTACAAGAAAGGCCAGGAGGTCGGATTGGTCAGCGCGGCGATGTGGTCGCCCATGGCCAAGCGCAACATCGCGCTTGCCTCGCTGCAGCGGCCTTATGGCGATACCATCGTCGACGACCTCTGGGTCGAGATTTACGCCATGCGCGAGCTGCAGTACCAGAAGCTGATGAAGAAGGCGAAGGTGGTGCAGCGGCCCTTCATCAAGCTCGACCGCCGCACCGCCAACCCGCCCGCGGACTTTTGACCATGGTAAGCGAAGCGGAGGACCTAGAAGCGGAAGCCACCGAGCAGTGGCAGCTGGTCAACACGCCGCTCGGCGAGATGTGGTCCGGCCGCACCCGCTACGCGGCGGCGATGTTCTTCTTCAAGCGCGGCGAGATGAACGCCGAGACGCTGGAGGTCTACCGCATCTGCGCCCGGCTCGACGCGGAAAATCCCTTGCCGATCATCCGCGACCGCGGCGTCGGCAAGGACTGGCTGAAGCGGATGGGTTACGCGCTGTAACGCGCTCAGCCGATCGTCCTTTCCAGCACGCTCAACCAGTTGCGATAGGCGATCTTCTCGATCAGCGCGCGCCCGAAACCGCGCGCGGCGAGCGCGTCGATGAGCTTCGGCAAGCCGGCGACGTCGCCGATGGGGGCCGGGATCATGGCGCCGTCGAAATCCGAACCTAGCCCGACCCCGTCTTCACTCAGCGCCTGTAAAAGCGAGTCGATGTGGCGCACCATGATGTCGATACTGGTGTCGGCATTCATGCGGCCGTCCTCGCGCAGGAAGCCGGTGGCGAAGTTGAGGCCGACCATGCCGCCCGACTCGCGGATCGCGCCGAGCTGCCAGTCGGTCAGGTTGCGCGAGTGGCCGCAGATCGCGTGCACGTTGGAATGGGTGGCGACCAGCGGCGCGTCGCTCAGCGCCGCGACATCGCGAAAGCCCTTCTCGTTGAGATGCGAGAGGTCGATCATGATCCTGAGCTGATTGCAGGTCTTGACCAGCGCCTTGCCAGCGTCGGTGAGGCCCGGCCCAGTATCGGGCGACGAAGGAAAGCGGAACGGCACGCCATTGCCGAAGGCGTTGGGGCGACTCCAGACGATGCCAAGCGAGCGCAGGCCTGCGGCGTGAAGCACGTCGAGCATGGCAAGCCCGGGATCGATCGCCTCGACGCCTTCGATGTGGAACACCGCCGCGATCGAACCCTTCGCCATCGCGTCACGCACATCGCCGGCGCTGCGGCAGACGGTCAACGCGCCGGCACGCTCCAGCCGAAACAGGATCGAGGCCATGCCGATGGTCGAGGTGATCGCCTCGGCCTGCGGCAGCTCCGGCGGCAGCGGCTCGTTGTCGCTCGGCGCCGGCGGCACGGCGCTGCGCTTCGACTTCTCGACCGGCGGCGGAAAGATAGCGAACATGCCGCCGGCAAAGCCGCCCTTCCTAGCGCGCGGCAGGTCGATATGGCCGCCCGGCGTCCCCTCGATGAACAGCTTTTCGACGTCGGCTTCCTTCGACTGGTAGAGCCGAAGCAGCGTGTCGTTATGTCCGTCGAAAACGGGGATCAGGTCGGTATCGGTCATCAGGGAAGCCATTCAAATCGGGGACAGGCGGGACGACAGGTTTCGTCCGGGCGAACCGTCAACTTAGGCAAGATGATCGGGCCGTGCAAATGCCAAGGGCTTCTCCTTCTCCGCTTGTGGGAGAAGGTGTCGCCGAAGGCGACGGATGAGGGGTGTTCCAGGAAACGCCGACGTCTCACTCCGCTGAAACACCCCTCATCCGTCTCGGCGCCGCGCGCCGATCCACCTTCTTCCAGAAGGGAAAGCTCATTGCTTCAGCACATCCGCCCATTCCGGATGGCGGCGGAACTGGGCGTTGGCGAAGGGGCAGAGCGGGATGATCTTCTTGCCGGCCGCGCGTGCGTCCTCGACCGCGCGGGTGACGAGCCGAAGTCCGGCGCCCTGGCCGCGAAAGGCATCCGGCACCTCGGTGTGGTCGATGATGAGCTGGTGCTCACCGATCTTGGTGAAGGTCATCTCGGCCTCGGCGCCGCCGGGTCCGCGCAGCACGTAGCGTCCCTTGGAGCCGCGGTCCTCCAGTTCGATCTCGGGCAGTTGGTCAGCCATTGTTCTTGCCTCCTTCAGCGGGCGCGAGCGCGAACAGCCGCCGCGCCGCTTCGATTTCATTCGGCCGAACCTCATGCCCGCCGTCGTGCCATTCCACTGTGACATCGGCGCCGTCGGCGCGCAAATAAGCCTCGAGCCGCGATGTCAGGCTGGGCGGACAGATCGGGTCGCGCCTGCCGGCCGTGATCAGGATGCTGCGGCCGGCAAGGCTGCCCCGCACCTCAGGTTCGAACGGGATCAGCGGATGCATCAGCGCCGTGGCGTCGAACAGGCTCGGCTCGGCGAACACCACCGAAGCCAGGATGTTGGCGCCGTTGGAGTAGCCGAGGCCGAACACCGCCGAGGGTTTTGCCGCCTCGACATGCGCCTTGACGAAGCCCGCCATCTTCGATGTCGCGCGCGCCAGGTCGTCCATGTCGTAGACGCCCTCGCCGGTGCGGCGGAAGAAGCGGGCGGCACCATGCTCCGACACGTCGCCACGCGGTGAGACGATCGTCGCCGAAGGCAAAAGCTCGCGGCCGAAGCCAAGAAGCTGGTTCTCATCCGCGCCGGTGCCGTGGAAGAGGAGGAGCAGTGGACCGCCCGGCGAACCGGGCAGCACCTTGTGGATGTAAGCGTCCTTGCTCATGGCTCATCCTTCCAGCTTCTGCAGATGCTCTTCGAGATAAGGCCGCAAATGCTGATGCTGCGTCGGCAGCTTCAGCGCCTCGCCGAGATGCGCGGTGTCCTCATCGCGGTCGAATCCCGGTTCGTTGGTCGCCACCTCGAACAACACACCGCCCGGCGTGCGGAAATAGATCGCCCAGAAATAGTCGCGATCGATGACCGGCGTCACGCCATAACCCGTGTCGATCAGCGCCTTACGCACTTCGAGCTGCTTGGCGCGATCCTCGACCGCGAAGGCGACGTGGTGCACTGAGCCGGCGCCGAGATTGGCAAAGCCAGCGCCCGGCAGCGATTCGATGTCGACGACATCGGCGCCGTTGCCGTTCTTGATGGCCAGCCGGCGGACGTTGCCGGACTTGTCGACCTCCTCATAGCCCATGAACTTCAAAAGCTCCTCGGTGGCGCCGCCATCCTTCAGCCGGAGCGAGACCGAGTGAAAGCCGCGGATCGCCTCGTCGCCGGGAACGCCGCCCTTGACCCAGGGCGCCCTCTTGTCGGCCTTGTCCTCGACCAGCGCGAAGCTGTCGCCGTCCGGACCGGTGAAGGTGAGCCGCTTCTCGCCGAAACTTTCCGTGCGGGCGACGTTGCCCACGCCCTCGTCGGCGAAGCGCTTTTCCCAATAGGCGAGCGTGCCTTCTGGCACCGAGAACACCGTGGTGCCGACTTCGCCGACGCCATGCCGGCCCTGGCCGATATCGGGGAACGGGAAATAGGTCATCACCGAGCCCGGCGTGCCGACTTCATCGGCGTAATAGAGATGGTAGACATCCGGTGCGTCGAAATTGACGGTCTTTTTCACCCGGCGCAGGCCGAGCTTCTTGGTGAAGAACTCGTTGTTGCGGCGCGCGTCGCTCGCCATCGAGGTGACGTGATGCAGACCCTTGATCTGATTGAGCATGATCGTGCTCCTTCCCTTGTCCTTGTGCGGCCCTCGCCGCTGTCCACGCCAATATGAGGATCGGCGGGCCGGCGGCAAAGCGGGCAAACACAGAATGGACTGTGTCATAAAAGTGAACGACTGTTCAAAATATGTTCACCGATCCATCACTGACTTCGGCTTGCAACGCCGGTGATTTCCGTCCCATCTGGGGCGCGCGTCCACAAGGAGACGATCTTGGATAATCCGACGAGCCGCCCGAATGTTCTCCTCATCACCTGCGACCAGTGGCGCGGCGATTGCCTGTCGGCCGCCGGCCACCCGGTGGTGAAGACGCCGAATGCGGATGCGCTCGCCGCGCAAGGCGTGCTCTTCCGCCGGCACTACGGAGGCGCAGCGCCCTGCTCGCCGGCCCGCGCCTGCCTCTATACCGGGCTCTACCAGATGAACAATCGTGTCTGCCGCAACGGCACGCCGCTCGACGCGCGCCATGGCAATATCGCGCTTTCGGCGCGCGCGGCGGGCTACGATCCGACCCTGTTCGGCTACACCGATGTCTCGCTCGATCCCCGACAACTCTCCCCCGAGGATCCGCGGCTGTGCAGCTATGAAGGCGTGCTACCGGGATTCACTGTGCGCCAAGCCCTGCCCGAGCATCAGAAGCAGTGGCTGTCATGGCTGCAGGCGCAGGGCATCGACACCGGCGCCGGCAGCCCCGGCATCCACCGTCCGGCCAACGGGCAAGCGGAACGCGACGTGACCAACGCGCCGCCGGTCTATTCGCAAGACCAGACGCCGACCGCTTTCCTGGCCGGCGAATTCATCCGCTGGCTCGGCGAGCAGGAGAAGAGCGTGCCGTGGTTCGCGCATATCTCCTTCATCAGCCCGCACCCGCCCTTCATCGTGCCGGAACCCTACAACACGATGTACGATCCAGACGATGGTCCCGCCTTCCGGCGCGCTGCAAGCTGGCAGGCCGAGGCGGAAAGCCATCCCTATGTCGCTTACGATCTCGACCGGCAGAAGCGGACAAAATTCGTTCCCGGCATCGAAGGCAAGGTGCCGGACTGGAGCGAGGAAAATTTCCGCTTAGTCCGCGCGATCTATTACGGCATGATCGCCGAGGTCGACGCGCAGCTCGGCCGCATCTGGCGGGCGATCAAATCGGCGGACGCCTGGGACGACACCGTCATCGTGCTGACCTCCGACCATGCCGAGATGATGGGCGACCATTTCATGCTCGGCAAGGGCGGCTTCTTCGACGCCAGCTACCACATTCCGCTGATCATCCGCGATCCGCGCCGGAGAGCCGAGGCCGGTTCATCCGTCGACCATTTCACGGAGGCGGTGGATATCTTCCCGACCTTGCTCGACCTGATCGGCGCCGCGCCACAGCGCCATCTCGACGGCCGTTCGCTCGTGCCCTGGATCGAGGGCAAGAAGCCGGAGACCTGGCGCGACGCGGCGCATTGGGAGTTTGACTTCCGTACAGTCGCCAAAGACGAAGCGGAGCGCCATTTCGGTATCGCATCGAGCGCCTGCAACCTTGCCGTCATCCGCACGGCCGAGTTCAAATATGTCCATTTCGGTGGCGGTCTGCCGGCGCTTCTCTTCGACCTCTCGAAAGACCCGGGCGAGTTGAACAACGTGGCAGGCGACCCGGCCTATCTGCCCGTACGGCTTGAGTTCGCCGAAAGGATGCTCGCCTGGCGCGCCGCGCATCTCGATCAGTCGCTGGCATTGGCGGAACTGACGGAAGATGGCTTGGTTGGGTACGTTAGTCAGGCAGTAGGCAGTAGGCAGTAGGCAGTAGGCAGTAGGCAGTAGGCAGTAGGCAGTGAATATCCAAACCGCGCGGGTTGCTTTGCTAACTTTTCTTTCGTCTACTGCCTATTCCCTACTGCCTACTGCCTAATCCATAATCCCTACTTCAACATCATCCGCTGCTGGTCGCGGTTGGCGGCATAACTGCTCTTGTCATAGGCCGTCTGCGCCTGCAACTGTTCCTTGGTGAAGTTGGTATAGAGATATTTCTTGCCGTTCTTGTCGGTCATGAATTTGAGCTTGTCCATGCCGATCGCCACTTCCTTGGCGCCGATGCCGAGGAAGCCGCCGACATCGACAATGACTGCGTCCGGCTTGTTGTCGGGCGTCAGCACGACATCGCCGATCGAACCGATCTTGGCATCGTTGGCGCCATAGACCGTCGTGCCCTTGAGGTCGTCGACGCGGATGTTGCCCATCGGCATTTCGCTCAGCGTCGATTTGTCGATGGAAGCGGTCTTGGTCTGGTCGGTTGCGGCCGTGCCGTTATCGGCGGGCTTGTTCTCGGCCGTGCTCTGGGCCGGCGGCGTCGCAGGTTTGTTCTCGGCCGTCGACTTGGCGGGCTCTGCCGGTTTGGCCCCCTTGTCGGAGGTCGTATCCGAAGATACCACAGCGGGCGTGGTCGCCGCAGGAGCGTTGCTCGCTGCCGTCGTCGAGCCGGGCGCCGGATCATAGGCCTTGCGGTCGAAATCGGGCTGGGCCTGCAGCTCCTCCTTCGTCGTCTCGGCCACCAGCCAGCGGTCGCCGTTCTTCTCCGCCCATTTTGCCTTGGCGAAGTCATAGGTGACGTTCTTCGTGCCGATGCCGAGGAAGCCGCCGACGCCGATCACCAGCGACTCGGCCTTGCCGTCCTTGGCAAGCACGATGTCCTTCACGTCGCCGATCTTCTGGGCGTCGTCCGCGGTGCCGTTATAGACCGACTCGCCCATGATGTTGGTGGCGAGGTTGCCCTCGGCCTTGTTCACCGGCTCAGCCGGTGCGGCCGCCGGAGCCTGCGTTGTGGTCGTGTTGTTAGCAGGTTGCGTAGCGTCGGCCGACTGCGCTGGCGCCGGATCATAAGGCTTGCGGTCGAATGCCGGCAGAGCGTTCAGTTCATCTTTCGTGGACTTGGCGACTAGCCAGCGGTCGCCGTTCTTCTCGGCCCATTCCAGCTTGCCGTAGTCGAAAGCGACGTCCTTCTTGCCGACGCCAAGGAACCCGCCGACCCCGATAATGGCGGATTTGGCCTTGCCGCTGGAATCCAAGACGACATCATCGACCTTGCCGATGTCCTGCGCGTCATCGCCGGTGCCGTTGTAGACGGACTCGCCGATGATGTTCGTCATCAGGGCGCCATCCGAGCGCATGACCGGCGCTGGATTTTCGGCTGCTGGGGCTTGTGGAGCGGGGGCGGGCGTCGTCTGTGCAAAAGCGCCGCTTGCGAGCAGCGTCGCGATCGCGGTCGTCGCAAAAAGAGTGCGGATCATGATGGTCTCTCCTCGTGCCTGATTTGTATATGACACTGCCTCGACCAACCTCTGAGCGGCGGGTCGGGAGCGGCAGTGTCGACAGGTTCACAACGTCGTGACCGGGGTGTTGTTCCAACCACAATGCATCCACGACTGGCTGGAATCCTGAACCTCCGGTGGAACCTTTGCGGCCGCATCTTCGTTCCAGCGTGCGGCTGAGGGTCTGCCGGCTCAAACTGACCTGAAGCGACACGGAGTGGTGCATGCGGTTTGCTGCGGTGCTGAACCAGGACGGCGGCACGCTCCGCACCATCGATTTGGAAGCATTTTCCGAACAGTTGCGTCACACGCTCGAAGCGGCCGGACATTCGGTCGAGATCGATATCGTCGCCGGCCGCGACATCGCCACGGCGCTGGAGAAGGCCATCGCCAGGCGGAACATCGACGTCGTTCTTGCCGGAGGCGGCGACGGCACGATTTCCACCGCGGCGTCCCTCCTCATGAACAAGAAGAAGGTCCTGGCCATCTTGCCCGCCGGCACGATGAACCTCTTCGCGCGCGGCCTGGGCATTCCGCAGACACTGGAAGCCGCCCTGCAATCCTTCGCCGATGGCGAGGTGATCGCGGTCGATATGGCCAGCGCCAACGGCCAGCCTTTCGTGCACCAGTTCTCCGTCGGCATGCACGCTGAGATGGTTCAGCTGCGCGAAAAGATGGACTTCGGCTCGCGCCTTGGAAAGATGCAGGCATCCGTGCGCGCCGCATGGGCGGCGATCAACAATCCGCCCGCCCTCAAGGTCAGCCTGAGCGTCGGCAAGGCCGAGATCGTCACCCGCACCACCGGCATCGGCATCTCCAACAATCTGTTCGGCGAAGGCCATCTGCCCTATGCCGACAACCCGGCCGGCGGCGTGCTCGGCATCTATGTCAGCGTCGCGCGCCAGCGTCATCACTTGGCAAAACTCCTGCTGGACATGCTGCGCGGGAGGCTGCGCCAGAGCGCGCATGTCGAAGTGCATCAGGCAGGCAGGGCTGTGCTGAAGATCCATTCGCCCGCCAAAAAGTTCAGCGCGGTGCTGGATGGCGAACTCGTCAGGCTAGAACGCGAAACAACGATCGAGATTCACCCCGGCGCGCTGAAAGTGCTCGTTCCGGCAAGCAATGCGCAGGCAAGGGCGGCGTGATGCGGGGATCAACCGCCCTGGACGGATTTCTGAGCCGCGGGCGGCGCTTCCGGCACGGTCTGCTGCGTCGTCGGCGATTTGATCAGCTCGCCGTAAATCTCGACTGCCCCCCACGCGATGAAGGCGAGCAAGAGCCCCGCGATGAGGATCCTGAGCGCATGCCAGCCCCAATGCCCCTGGCGTGCTTTGTCTTCGGGTACGATCTTGGTCACTCTTGGCCTCCATGCTGCGCGGCGGCGGGCGCTTTAGGCACGATACGGTCGGGTAACGGGTCTTGATCGGGAAGGTTCCGAACCAGGGAATGACATCCGCCGCCTTGCCCAAGTCAGCGACGTTGGCCACGAGTTCCGCCGGCGTCCTCGCCCGCAGGAAAGATGCCGCCGAGCCTCCCTGAGGTCCCGGCGTTTCCTGAACCGCTTACGACATGTCCTGCGGATCCTGCTTCGGTGGCGTGGGCTTGGCGTTCTCGCGATAGATGGCGTAGGCGACGACCGCCAGGGCGGGCGCGATGACGGCTCCCAGCCCGCCCTTGCTCTTGGCAATGGCCGGAAGCAGGGCAAGTGCCGCGGTAACGCCCAGCGCGGTCATGTCGGCCTGCCGCCGTCTTGCGCGCCGCCTGCTGCGCATGCTGGTCGTCAGCTTGTGAATGACGAGGATGAGCCCGGCAACCGCCAGGAAGCCGATGCCGAAGCCGAGGCTGGTCGCCAGCGGCCCGTAGCGCGCCGCCAGCCAGATATAGGCGGCGCCGATGAGGAAACCGATGCCGCACAGAGCAAAAACGGCGGCAAGTCCGTAAAGGATCGCCGTCGTCCGCGCCCTGTGCAAGGCGGCCATGGCCTCGCCCGAGGCGAGGGCCGAGATCAGCGAGACAAGCGCCCCCATCTGCGGTTAGCGGCGGGAAAGCAGGGCGAAGAGGAAACCGACGCCCGCCGCGATGGCCAGCGACGTCACCGGCTTCTCGCGCACTTTGGCGATCAGCTGCGCTTCGATGTCCTCGGCATTTCCCCGCATGCTCTCGAACGCGGCTTCGCCCTGCGCCCGCAACTGCTCGACGCCATCCGCGGCGGCGCGACGGGCCGCGCCATAGCCGTGTTGACCGGTCTTGGCGAGCTGCTCCGTAAGTTTCTGGATATCCGCCTTCAGTTGCTCGATATCGGCCTCGAGGTCGGCAGTGGTTGCTTGGTCCGTTGCGGATTTGCCTGCGGCGGTTGCCATTCTCTAACTCCTTGCGTTTGCGTTGGTTTCAACGCCCGTCCAGCGCCATGGTTCCGGTCGTCGCGTCCCTGGGCATCCTAGATGAGTGGCCTGCGTTCCTCGCCCAGTCCCTCCCATCGGGCAAGCTTCTTCAGTCCATCATAGTCGATCACTTCGCAGCGGCCATCTCGCCACATCACGAGCTTGCGGTCCATCAGCTTGCGGATGGTCTTGTTGGTATGGACCAGCGAAAGGCCGAGCGTGTCGGCGATATGCTGTTGTGTGATCGGAATCTGCACCGGTGTCTTGCCATTCAATCCGGCGCTGCGCGCCCGACCGGCGATGAAGGCGACGAGATAGGCCGCTCGTTCGAGCGCGGTGCGGCGGCCGATGCTGAGCAGGTTCTCGTCCAGCATGCGCTCCTCGCGCGACGCGATCCAGGTGATGTCATAGGCAAGGCCGGGATGGTTGCGATAGAGTTCCTGCAGCTGGTCGCGTTCGAAGACGCACAGCAGCATCGGCGACAGCGCTTCGACGGAATGCTGCATCTCGCCCATCAGGCTTCCCTGCAGGCCGATGAGGTCGCCGGGCATGGAGAAATTGAGGATCTGCCGACGTCCGTCGGGCAAAAGCTTGTAGCGGAACGCCCAGCCGGACAGCACGGTATAGAGATGCGCGCTGTGGCTGCCTTCGACCAGGACTGTCGCCCCCTTGTCGACCGCAAGTTCACCGCGCTTGAAGGTGCCGATGAATGACAATTCCAGCTTGTCGAACTCACGGAACGCCGGCAACGGCCGCAACGGGCACTTTTCACAAGGATATTGACGGCTGGCAGCCGCGCGTGCGCTTTGGCCGGACATTTCGACCCCTCTTCGAAATCCCTGCCCTTATGGGCGCAAGGAAACGCCTGAGACCGGTAGGGGTTCCGTGAGGCTGGGATCCATGTCTTTTTTAAATGACATGGCGGCCAATTCCGCGCATGAGTGCGGTCCTGCCGAGGAGACACTGATAAGTGCCAGCGCTGCTTGATGGACTGCGTATTCTCGTTCTGGAAGACGAGTTCCTGATCGCGATGGATGTCGAGCAGCTTTGCCGCGACCACGGCGCCGCAGATGTGACGATCGCGCGTGAACTCGGCGAGATCGACGGGCAGGCGCTGCCTGCGCGCTTCGACGCGGCGGTTGTCGACCTGATGCTCGGCGGCGTCTCGACTCTGGATTTCGCCGCGCGGCTGCGCAGCGAGGGCGTGCCGTTCGTATTTGCCTCCGGCTATTCGGATTCGGACGAGATCAAGGGTTCGTTTCCGGATATCCGGCTGATCGCCAAGCCCTACTCAGGCGACGATCTGATCGAAGCCTTGGCCATGGCCTGCGGCCGGGCAAAGGCGGCCTGAGGCCATCCTTGCAATCGCAATCGTAACCGGTCGGTTCAAGCCGCGTTCGAACCTGTGACCTGCGCCGAGATCGCGTCGGGCCCGAACTCGTCCTCGCCGGAAATCTTGAGGATTTCCTGGAGCCTGGCGCGCGCCCGGCTGACGCGGCTCTTGATCGTGCCGACGGCACAGCCGCAGATCTCGGCGGCTTCTTCATAGGAGAAGCCGGAGGCGCCGATCAGGATGATGGCCTCGCGCTGGTCCTCGGGCAGCTGCTCGAGCGCGCCGCGGAAATCCTTGAGGTCGAGCTGGCCATGCTGGGCCGGGTGAACGGCAAGCCTGGCCGTCATGATGCCGTCGCTGTCCTGAACTTCGCGGCCGCGCTTGCGCATCTGCGAATAGAATTCATTGCGCAGGATGGTGAACAGCCAGGCCTTCAGATTGGTGCCGGGCTGGAAGCTCTCATGCTTGTCCCACGCCTTGACCAGCGTTTCCTGGACGAGGTCGTCGGCCCGGTCCGCATTCTGCGTCAGCGACACGGCAAAGGCGCGAAGACTCGGGATCGCACCGAGCAACTCGGTCTTGAAGCTCTGGGATACCACCGCCATGCCTCAGTCCTTTTTCTGGGCAGGTTCGGTCTGTTCCAGTTGGCTGAGCAACTGAGCGAAACGGTCCGGCACATGGTCCGAGACCAACTCGTCATAATATTGTTTGAGCTTGCGGGCTATCTCTGAGTTTGCCCCAAGCGGATTACCGTCCCCGTTCCGATGCCTGCTTGCAGCATCAGCCAACTGTTTTTTCTTCATTTCTTTCATAGTCGCCCTAGTTTCCAGCGCCTGAACCGCTCTTCGACTTCAAACCACAACGCAAGCGGGACCTTCGTCTGGTTGCCCATCCCAAACCCCGAAACGCCCGCTTGCTAATTTAGTTCCACAGCCGGCGGAACTTTTTCCGAAAGCCGGCGTTTGATTTTCAGGGGCATGCAATCAGTGCGGCCTTGAACGTGCAACGTCATTTGAGGGAGACGTCGATAATGAGTTTGTCCGCAACCATCGCGCCGCATCTTCCGTTCCTGCGCCGCTTCTCGCGGGCGGTATCGGGATCGCAGGAGAGCGGTGACGCGTTGGTCGCCGCGATGCTGGAAGCCATCATCGCCGATACCAATATCTTTCCCGAAGCCTCGAGCGACCGTATTGCGCTGTACAAGGTTTTCGCCAGACTGTTCACCTCCGTGGCCATCCGCGTGCCGCAGGAACAGGCCCAGACCGCCTGGGAGCAGCGGGCCGCGGCCAATCTGAATGCCATCGCGCCCCTGCCGAGGCAGGCTTTCCTTCTGGTTGCCGTCGAGGGCTTCAGCGAGGACGAGGCGGCGGAAATCCTCGATGTAGACGAGGACGAATTCTCGGAACTGCTTGCCCAGGCGAGCAACGAGATTTCCCGGCAGGTCGCGACCGACGTGCTGATCATCGAGGACGAGCCGCTGATCGCCATGGACATCGAGGAGATGGTCGAGAGTCTCGGCCACCGTGTGGTCGGCACGGCGCGCACCCATGCCGAGGCCGTGGCCGTGTTCGGCAGGACGCGGCCGAAAATGGTTCTGGCCGACATCCAGCTCGCCGACGGGAGCTCGGGCATCGAAGCGGTCAACGAGATCTTGTCCTCGACGCCGGTGCCGGTGATCTTCATCACCGCCTTCCCGGAACGCCTGCTGACCGGCGAGCGCCCCGAGCCGGCCTTCCTGGTCACCAAGCCGTTCAATCCCGACATGGTCAAGGCTTTGATCAGCCAGGCCCTGTTCTTCGACCGTCAGGCCAAGGCCGCCGCCTGATCCTTCCGGAGCTTGGACCTCGAGCGTCATGCGAGGCCCTCCGCCGCGCGTGACGCCTGGCCCGTTTGCGGTCTGAAAAGCCCCTTCAAGGGGATCGTCTTTTTCAGCAAATGGTGGAACAAACGACACCGAGCCACGTTCTTTTCCCGACGTAAGAAGGAGACGCATCATGCTGTACTGGGCGCTCGTATTTCTCGTAGTTGCGATCATCGCCGGCGCGCTTGGGTTCGGCGGCATCGCCGGCACATCGGCGGGCATCGCGCAGATCCTGTTCTTCATTTTCCTCGCCTTCCTGGTGATTTCGCTCATCGCAGGCCTTTTCAGGAGAGCCTGACCGCGACACTGGAAGCCGCACCCCTCAAACGGTTTCCAGCCACCGTCGGACGGCGCCTCGAAAGAGCACCGTCCGGCGGACCGTTTTTGGAGAGCCCCCGCGATTTCAGGGCCACTGCGATTTCAAGGCCACTGCGATTTCAAGGCGCTGGCTCACGCGGAACCAGTTGCGGATTGAGCCGTTCCAGGACCGAGTGCGGGATGTTCCAATGCCTTCCGAGGGTCCCACGAAAGACAGGGTTGAAAAGCAGAAAGGCGAAGTGATCGCGATGCATCCCTCGGAGAGCGGGATGCAGTTGGGGCGAGCCCTGCTTCATGCCCTGCACAATGCCGGGATTTCGGTTGTCTACGAGGATCGGCAGATGGAAACGGTCTGGGCGCGCAACATGAACGCGCCCTGGGCGTCCGATACAGCCGCCGGCAAGGACTTGCTCTCGCCGGCGCAGGCCGAACGCATAAGGGCCGCCAAACTCAAGGTAATCGAATCCGGCAACGCGGACCAGCTCGAGCTCAGCATTCCGGGACACCAGGGCGTACGTTGGTTCCAGCTTTGGATCGATGCCGACCGTGGCGACGCCGGCGACGTCCTCGGCGTTGTCACCACGATGGTGGAGACGACGGAGCAGAAACGCCGCGAGCAGACGCTGAAGGCGTTGCTGCGCGAAGTCAGCCATCGATCGAAAAATCTTCTGGCCATCATCCAGAGCATCGCCACTCAGACCGGGCGCTATACGGAGACGCTCGGCGAGTTCCTGGCGCGGTTTCGCGGCCGGCTGCAATCGCTCTCGTCCTCGCAGGATCTGGTCACATCCTCCAACTGGCGGGGAGCGGCGCTGCAGGAGCTCGTCTCCGGCCAGGTCGGCCGCTACAGCAGCGATCTGGCCAACAGTCTGCGGTTCGCGGGCGAAAATCCCTATCTCAACCCCAATGCCGCCCTGCATATCGGCCTGGCGATGCATGAGCTGGCCGTGAATTCCGTGAGCTACGGCGCGCTGTCGCGGCCGGAGGGCCATGTCGAGGTTCGCGCCAGGCTCGAGACCGAAAACGGAACCTCGCCCAACCTTCTGCTGACCTGGACGGAGGCGGTCGACGACGCGCCGCGCAATGAGAAGCGCTTCGGCAGCGTGGCGCTGGAACGCGTCGTGCCGATGTCGCTGAATGGCTCAGCGACGCTGGAAATCGGCAAGGACCGCATGGAATACCGTCTCACCGTCCCGCACGGAAATTTCGAGACGGATTGATGGTGCCGCCGATGGCGTGAGAGCAATTCCATGAAAGTGCGCAACGGGTCAGGCTAATGCGTGTCGCGCAAAAGTGTGCAGCGGTTTTGCGATAACGACATGCATGAAAACAAAGCCTTGAAGCGCGTCGCCTGGATCCGCTCACAGTACACGACGCAAGGGTGAGGACGGCTTGAAGTGATTTGATTGGAGGATTCTTCGCCAAAAGGATCCGCCGAT